>DSAK01000093.1 GCA_011372825.1 Campylobacterota bacterium
ACCTCATATCGGCCACGATAAGTCATTGTCCGTCTTACTATATCTCCTAAATGGTACTCATCTTTACCGATTCCATCTTTTGAGATAGTTTTGATAAATTTTTTAAAGGCTTTTGCCCCTTTAATAGCAGCTTTTGCAAGCAATTGTTGCTCTTTTGGAGTTTTTATAATCCTTTTTTGGTGCGAAAAAGCGAAGTGTTCTATCCACTCAACATGGCAATTATTACTTAACAATGAAAATGAAGCAACACTCCACTCATTTGGGTCAAAAGTTACTTTTTTGATACGGTTTTGATTAAGTATATTGGCTGCTTGTTGCGCCAAATTTCTATCGACTATAACATCAGCTCCTTGAACATTTTCTCTAGCGTCAAGCTCATACCTGCTATCAGTTATAAAAAATGCTTCACTTCCTAGCTTTAAATACAAAGCATTATCACAACTATATCCACACTCATAATAAATCGAATTCTCATCACGAAGAATATAGTTTTGAGCTGACATCAACTACTCCAGATTGTTTGTTGGTTTCTCATCTTTAGCTTTTCTTTGAGCTTCTTGAATAGCCTGAAGCTCACCTAATATCTGTATCATAGCAATCATCGCTAGATGGTATCCCATAGGTCCCAAACCAACTATTTGTCCAGCACAAACAGGAGCAGTTAATGATTTGTGTCTAAACTCTTCTCGCTGGTGAATATTTGAGAGGTGAACCTCAATTGCAGGCAATTTCACTGCACTAAGTGCATCACGAATAGCAATTGATGTGTGAGTATATGCCGCTGGATTGATAATGATACCATCAGCATCTCCTAAGCACTCTTGGATACGATCTACAAGTTCGCCCTCAAAATTGCTTTGAAAAAACTCAATCTCTACTTGGTTTTGATCGGCTACATTTTTCATTTGATTGTGTATATCTTCTAGCTTAATTGGACCATAAACACTTGGCTCTCTTAAGCCTAACAAATTGAGATTTGGTCCTTGAATTACAACGATTTTCATGTATCTGCCTTCTTAATAATTTTATAGTATTATTTTATCCTAATAGAAATTAAATCGTATTGAGGAGTGGGATATGAAAATTTTAACTGCACCTTATATTTTTACCCCTCTTGGTTTCAAAGAGAATCAAGCGATTGTTTTTGATAAGAAAATTATAGAGATAGGAACACATCAAACTTTAGAAAAAAAATATCCAAATGCAATAGTAACTACTCTGCCCAAAAATAGCGTAATCTATCCAGGGTTTATTAATACCCATGTCCATTTAGAGTTCTCTTCAAACAAGACAACACTCAACTATGGTGCATTTGTCCCGTGGCTTGAATCAATCATCGCTAACCGCGAAGTTCTTGCAAATAACTCCAAAGCCATGCAAGAGGGATGCAAAGAGATGCTCCATAGTGGCATAACCACTTTTGGGGCAGTTAGTAGCTATGGATTAGACCTAGATGTGTGTCGCACCTCACCACAAAGAGTTGTGTTTTTCAACGAGTGCATAGGGAGCAATCCTGAGATAATTGAGGTACTTTTTAACGATTTTCTCTTGCGTGTTGATACATGCGAATCGGCAAAATCTGATATGCTAATCCCTGCTATTGCCATCCATTCCCCATATGCTCTTCACCCTAATATAATTAAAAAGTGTATTGCATTGGCAAAAGAACGCAACTATCCAATAAGTGCACATTTTCTAGAAAGCCCAGCAGAGAAAGAATGGCTTACTGCTCATTCTGGACCATTTAAAAAGTTTTTTGAAAACTTTTTAGGGGTATCAAAGCCTGTCACGACAATTGAGCAATTCTTAAGCCACTTCAAAGATACACCAACCCATTTTATCCATGCGTGCGAAGCAAGCTACGATGAGTTACTTATACTCCAAGAAGGTAGTCACTCAATCGGGCATTGCCCACGATCAAATAAGCTCTTGGGATGCAAGCGACTTGAGATAGAAAATATCCAAATACCGTGGACTTTAGCGACAGATGGGAAAAGCTCCAATTGGTCGTTAAATATTTTTGATGAACTTAGAGCCGCCTTAATGCTACATCCTACAGATGATATCAAGGAACTAGCCTATAGGCTCATGGGTAGTATCACTCATCAAGCAGCAGATATTCTTGGGGTGTCTTGTGGTAAAATAAAACCAGATATGAGTGCTGATTTTGCTATTGTAACTCTCCCAAAAGCACCACAAAATCCAGCAGATATTGCTCTGTGGACTATACTTCACACCAATAATGCAACACAAGTTTATATTCAAGGAGAACGATATGTTTAAAACTATTAGTAATACACTACAGTGGATTGGAAGGCATTTTTTGGGAATGCTTTTTGTTTTAATTGCTTTGGTTGTTTTTTTGCCAAAAAGTGAACCAAAAAGCAACGCCAATCTTCAAGAGATATCTCTTGTTGGTCCAATCGTAGATGCATCTTTAGTGATAAAGGAAATTGAATCTGCACAAAAAGATAGCGCCATAAAAGGGGTTTTATTTAGTATTAACTCGCCAGGGGGAAGTGTAGCACCATCTATAGAGATAGCTTACGCTATCTCAGAGCTTAGCAAGCAAAAACCAGTTGTTGTATATGGAGAGAATATTGTTGCAAGCGGGGGTTATTATAGTGCTATTTGGGCCGATTATATCGTTGCAAATCCTGGTGCAATTATAGGCTCTATTGGTGTTATCATGCAAAGCCCTAATTTTGAGACACTAATGGACAAAATAGGGATTCAAACTCAAGTTGTCAAACAAGGGGCATACAAAGAAGCTGGGACTGCTCTAAGGGAGTGGACTACACAAGAGAGACACGAGCTCGAACAACTCACGCAAGATACTTATGATTTGTTTATTCAAGATGTTGCAAAAGCAAGGAAGCTTGATGTAAATAACTCATCACTCTATGCTGATGCAAGGATTTTTTCTGCTAAACGGGCAAAAAGTGTAGGTCTCATCGACGAAATAGGCACCAAACAAACTGCAAAAGCAAAAGTGGCTTCTTTGGCTAATATAGATGACCCTAAGTGGAAAGAGAAAAATAAAATAGAAGCGATGATGGAACGATTTGCAACTCAAAATATACTTCGTATCATAAGCTACGGATATGGGTTAAAAAGCTCATTTTGAGTCAAAATACCCATTTTTATGTAGCCATTTGTAGATATCAGCTGCAATTGGTCCTGCTGCACTACCACCATGTCCACCATGCTCCACCAATACAGTAACAACTATCTTTGGTTTTTCGTATGGGGCATATGTAGTAAGCCATGCATGAGATCTGTGGTAGTAGTCCATCTCCTCTTCTTTCATCCTCACTTTGACATCTTTTGGGATACCAACCACTTGAGAAGTCCCTGTTTTTCCAGCAACTACAATTGGTAAATTACGCATGTAATTATATGCCGTACCCCCAGGAGTATTACACACATCATACATCCCCTTTCTTGCCTCAGGTAAAAATTCTTCAGGGAGTGAAATTTTTTCGATATGTTGCTGATGGATATCTGCTAGTAATGGAGTTGGCAACGACGATGTAGCAATCAGTGCTGTATGGCGTGCCATTTGCAATGGGGTTGAGAGTGTATATCCTTGCCCGATAGAAGCATTGACTGTTTCCCCTAAATACCACGATTTTTTATAACGTTTCATTTTCCATTCAATATCAGGAACGATCCCAACACTCTCGTGTGGCAAATCTATACCTGTAGGGACACCTAGTCCCATAAGGCGTAAACCTTTTGCCATATTATTTATACCAACCTCTAAGCTTTTATTATAAAAATAGACATCACAACTCTCTCTGATGGCTTTTCTTAAATCAACACTACCATGACCCCTACTCTTCCAGCAACGAAATTTATGATTTGTTGCTCCAACTTCTATGTGCCCTTTGCAATACTCGTTACGATTTAAAATCCCTGGCTTTGCCATCTCAAAAGCTAAAGCCATTCCCATCTTAATGCTAGAGCCAGGCGGATACTGTCCATTGAGAAATTTGTTTGTAAATGGGCGATCAAAATCCTCTTGTAGCTCTTTCCACTGGGCATGAGAAATCCCAGTTGTGAATATATTTGGGTCATAACTAGGGGTACTAACAGCAGCCAAAACCTCACCTGTCGTTTTCATCACAACTACAGCTCCAGCACTTTTGCCAAAACGGTCATAAATCATTTTTTGCAATTCTATATCCAAAAAGAGATTGAGATTTCTATTCTCTTTTGCTGGAATTGTTTGAATGATTTCAACCTCTTTGTTAGTTGCAGTTACTTTTACGACATTTGCCCCTAGCTCACCTTGCAAATGGGTATTATATTGTTTCTCAAGGGAGCTTTTACCTATCCTTCCTACCTCCTTGACTGTAGTATCTTGTGCGTTTTCTTCCTGATTTGAGTGGCCGATATAACCAATAACATGAGCAACATACTTTCCATAAGGATAGTACCTTTTTGCCTCAGCTTCTATAAGAATATTTTCATTCAAACTTAAGTGTGGATATACCCCTATCATATCCTTATAGGGGATAAAATCTGCAACTTTTATAAACTTATGATTATAAGGTGAATTTTTTTTGGTGTAAACGTTGTGCATGACAGTTTGATTTAAATCATTAAATGCGTTATGAAGTGCTTGTATCGCTTGAGTCAATTCAGAAGAATCTTTTTTTAGATGTGGCTTGATAGAGATAGAAAAACCTATTTGATTCATTGCCAAAAGCTTCCCGTTGGTATCAAAAATCTCACCACGAATGGGGACAATAGGGATTGTTTTAAAGGTATTAGCTTTTGCTAATTTTTCATAGTACAAATTTGACTGAACGCTTATATAATAAAGTCTACCTACCAAAACCATCCAAAAAACAAAAAAGATTGCAAAGACGATTTTATATCTCATAACGCTATCGCCAAAACCATATCAATAAATACTGAGTAAAATAAAAGGAAATTAAAATCGATACTAGTAGTATGAAAAACAAAATCATAAAAAATCAAACTCAAAAAATACAATATATCAATCAAGACTACACTCATAACAGCTTGACAAATACGACAACTAGCAAATATGGTTGTCCACCTAAAAAAATAGAGATAAAAAAATAGTGTCGATATAATAGAAAGTAAAAATGGCAAAGAGAGGTTAATCTCAAGGTTTAAAAGATAAAAACTACCCAGTAAAATAAGAACATAATTTTCTCTAGTAATGCCTAAAACTATCGCATACCCCGCAACTCCAATAAGAAGAGGTAAAAATACATAGATAGAGATTAACATCGGATAAAATATGATAAATATAGAGATACCAAGCCATATAAAAAAACTTTTTGGTGATGATAAAATAGGCTTTAAATACACGTATCTACTCCCATAGTTTATAGACCAAAGCGCTTTCATTGCAAACAGGAAAATGGATACATTTAATGCAATCAGCCCAAATCTTTTGTTCTGGAATTGCCTCTTTTTGTATCTCAACAAACCCCAATTTATGAAAAAATTGTGGAACATATGTAAGGGCTAAAACTTCCCTTTGTACCCCTATATCCTTTGCCTCATTGAGTGCAAAGAGCACCATCTTTCTTCCAATGTCTTGACCTCTATAAGATGGGTGAACAATCAAACTACGAATCTCTGCTAATGCTTTTGAGTGAATATGTAATGCTGTATAACCGACCAAAATATTTTCATCTTTTGCTAATACATAAGAGCGAATATTGGTTGCCATCTCGTCTTCACTTCTATACAAAATAGTCCCATCTTTAACATCTGAACGGACCAATAACTGCATTTGCTCAATGTCTTGAAGTGTTGCCTTAGATAGCAGTATCATATGGTACTCCAAAAATAGTAGAGAGTATCTCTTTGTGAATAGGCTCTAGCGTAAGTGGCTTGAGATTTGAAAATGTTATAGCGTTAGGAAAATCACGCTTTAATGCTGCTTTTTCTTTTTGACCCAACTTATCAATCTTTGTAAAAAGGGCAAGATATCGTTGGTCTGGCTTTAGTATCTTCTCTATATACTCTTGGACATTATTATCTATTTGTGTTTGAGGGTGCCTTGCATCTCTTAGATGGATGAAAATCCGTATAGAAACCCTATCGTGTATAAAATCTAAAAGGTTTTTTTGCCACGCCTCTTTAAGTGTTTTTGAAACTTTTGCATATCCAAAACCAGGTAAATCTACAAAACGCAATGGATAAATTTGCTCATTGTAACCATAGTCTATCTCAAAGAAATTTATCAATTGTGTTTTTCCTGGAGTAGAAGAGCTTTTTGCAAGGTTTTTTCTATTGCATAGAGCATTAATAGTAGAGCTTTTACCTACGTTTGAGCGACCCAAAAAAACAACCTCGCTGGTATTTTCCGGCAAACTATCTTTCAAGCTTTGTGCCGATTTAATAAAAGATGCTTGTTTGATCACGACATGACTTTTTCTCACTTTTTCTCACTTTTTTGAATATCAAAGATAAAACGCACTGGCTTATTCTTCTTGCCTTTGACTGTTGAACGACCTGTTGTCATATCAAGCATTATCTCTGTACCGGCTAAATGTCGCTTATTTATCAAGTCATCAATGGTTGCTTGTTCGTACAAATGGTAACGAGAAATAAGTGGAAAATATTGAACTTTTTGTGCTTTTCCCTTGAAATGTCTATTTGGCTCTTTGACCTCAAATTTTACATCACCCAAAGCTTGATACTCTTTGGTCTCATTATTTTCGTCAAAAAAAACTATCACTTTATCCGCATCTAACCAACTTTTATTTTGTTTAATTTTGACATTACCGATAAAATGTATCTCTTTTGTCTCTTCGTATGCTTCCATCTGCTCAGCTGTAACTTCAATTTTATCAGCAAAAACAAAGACCACTAAAAACAAAACAGATAGCCAAAAATGCCGCATCTATACTCCAATTAATTTTTATATATTATACCATTTTATCAATTTTAAGCTACTTCGATGTATTCATATCTATAAGAGCATTAACCTCTTTTGCCTTTATTGTACGCTTATTTGCATCATATATTAGACTAGAACCACGAAAAATATGCAAAGGTGTAGTTGCAACAAAAGGGGTAGGAATCTCTAGTTTTGACAACTCCTTGTAGTAGATGGCCTCTTGCGATTGACATCGCATACCATCTTTATAATACAAGTCAACATCTCCTCTTAAAGTCAAACTTTTAGTATCATATACCCCCTGCAGTGCTGTGAGTTTTTCTATATTATTATCTTTATAGTAAACATTATCAAGGGTTAAGATATTTCTCTGTCTAACCCCATAAGTTGCAAAAGTATATCCCAATAGACTTGTATCGTCAACCTCTATAAGGGTTGTATTGGTAAACTCTAAATCTCTATTATTATTCTCTTTTTTCATCTCTTTGGATGCACCTTTAACTAAAAAAGCGTAAATCAAAATAAATAAAATCATCCCTATTAGGGTATATTGTAATTTTATTCCCATTGAGCCAAATACTCACTTGATAGCCCCTCATGAGCTATAAGATACTCTATCATTTCACGCACAGCCCCACTTCCACCCTTTGCAGTTAAGACATGAGAGACTCTACTTATTATATGCAAACTAGCATCAGATGGAGCAAACGATATCTTTGCAAGTTCTAACATCGATAAGTCATTGAGGTCATCTCCAATAGCAGCTACATTTTCCCAAGACAAATCAAGCTCTTTTAGGATGTTAAGTAGGACGGTTTTTTTATCTTTTATCCCCTCATAAAAATGTCCAATGCCCAACTCTTTTGCTCTTCTAGCTATAATTGGAGATACTCTTCCTGTGATTATAGCAACCTCTTTGCCCAACTTAATCCAACTATCAATTCCAAGCCCATCTTTAACACTAAAAGATTTTATCTCATCTCCGCTACTGGTATATGATATGCGACCGTCAGTCATTGTCCCATCAACATCTAAAACAATTAATTTGATACTCATAGCACCCCTTTAGTGCTAGGTATACCAGCACTTTGGTTATACTTAACTGCCCTTCTTAATGCTACTGCTAGTGCTTTAAACGCAGCCTCAACTATATGGTGCTTATTGCTACCTCTTTGGTAGACCAAATGGAGTGTCATAGGCAAACTCATAGTTAGAGCCTTGAAAAATTCCTCCACCAATTCTGCATCAAAATTCCCAATTTTTCCACCAATTGGCAAATCAAATACCAAATAGCCACGATTTGAAAGGTCAATATCGCACCCTACACTAGCCTCATCCATTACAACTATTGCATTTCCGTACCTCTCAATATTTGCTACTGGATAGATAGCCTCTCTTAGAGCTTGTCCTAAAACTATGCCCACATCTTCAACACTATGATGGTCGTCAATGTGGATATCGCCATCACAAAATACTTCAAGGTTCATATGCGAATGTCTACCAAATGCCTCAAGCATATGATCAAAAAAACCGATACCTGTTTTGATTTTTGTCTCACCCTTGCCATACAAATCCAAACGTACAACTATATCAGTCTCTTTTGTTTTTCTTGCTATCTCTATCAATTTTTCTCCTTCTTATTGTCTGACGACAGACGCACCACTTAAGCCATTTCTAGCTATAAAATCTCTTGCTTCTTCTTCTGAAGCAAAGCCCATCATCCAAACACGATATATTTCCCCGTCTGCTATCTTAGATCTTTTGACCATTGTCTTGTACTTAGGGTGAGAACTCGCATAACGCAAACGGTAGACATGTGCCCCCTCAAGTCGTCTAAATGCTCCAACTTGTACCCCAAAATTGCCAGTAAGCACTTTTTGTTGTGGTACTGATGTGGAAGCTGCTTTGCCAGAAAAACCTATGACTTTAATTTCAACTTCAGCTAATCCTGTTTTATCAAGTCCAATCTCTTTGCCAGCAGCAAAACTACAATCTATAATCCGCCCGGCTACAAAGGGGCCTCTATCGTTGATTCTAACAGTAGTTTTTTGACCGGTTTTAAGATTTTTTACCTCAACTATTGTATCCATAGGCCAAGTTTTATGTGCTGCAGTTTTTGCATACATATTGTACACCTCTCCATTGCTTGTGCGTTTTCCATGGAAATTTGGCCCATACCAACTTGCAACTCCACGCATCTTTTGTCCAACATGTACAGGAGTAGGATGGTATCTTTTGCCAGCTATGGTATAGCTTCTCATTGTTGCTTTGTGACGATTAGGTGTTATGTAGCCAGTGTTGGTTTTTTTTTGTGAACACCCTTGAAGCAATAACAATGCAAATAAAATTACTATCGACAAAGCAAGGGCTCTCACATAGTCTCCAATTTTAATTATTTGATTATCGCTTGATTTGACTTTGATTTAGCTTGAGTGTAGCCCAAAAAGTCTATTTGCGTTTTTAGTTGTCAAATCTTCTATCTCCTCTACTTGACAGCCGCTCAAAGATGCCATCTTATAAGCAATATCTACACAATAAGCAGGTTCATTTCTTTTTCCGCGGTGAGGATGTGGAGTAAGATACGGCGCATCTGTTTCTATAAGAAGTGTATCTTTGGGAATCTTAGGATAAATGTTTGCTAATTTTTTGGCATTTTGAAAGGTCAAAACACCCCCTATTCCAAAGAAAAAATTTCGTTTTGCTAAACTCAAAAGTTGCTCATCTGCGTTAAAACAATGCAATACACCACCCTTTGGTCCAGCATATTTAACCAAAATCTCCAAAGCATCCAAGCTTGCATCTCTTATATGAACAATCAATGGCTTGTTGTGTTTGTTTGCAAAGAGGATTTGCTCTATAAAGACCTCTTTTTGCATCTTTTTTTCCAATGCCTTAGCATCATCATCTTCAGGTAGACGATGATAATCAAGCCCGCACTCTCCAATAGCTATACACTTAGGATGCTCTATAGCATCATCAAACATTTTATGATTAAATTCCTTTGCATAATAAGGGTGCACCCCAATAGCAAAATAGATCTCATCATACTCCTCGCTTAATGCTATAGCTCTATGGAGTGTACTTGGATCAGCACCAGGGATAATATATCGATTAACTCCGGCTTGTTTTGCAGCTTGAATAACATCATCTAAATCAGCTACATATCTCATATCATCAAGATGGCAATGGGTATCAATAATCATCAAATAAACCTAATAAAAAGTAGTGAGTAATTATATCAAGAAGAGATAAAAGAAGTAGCAACTCCCAAAATGGGGTTGCTTATGATTTAAAGACCAGCGATATAATCAGCGAGTTCTCTCATAGTAGCATCATCCAAAGAAGCTACCATGTTTTTCATCACTCCACCCATACCATACTTGTTGAGTGTGCCTGCCTTATAACCTTGCAACTCTTGAAGAGTTGTAGCTGCATTGCGACCTGCAATTACAGCTGATTCTCCATGCGTAACTTGTTTTCTTCCATCAGCGCCATGGCAACTAGCACATTTGCTAGCATATGTTACTGCTGGGTCAGCTAGCAAAAATGAAGTGCTAGCAAAAAGTGAAAGGGTAAATATTTTCTTCATGATATATCCTTAACAGCCGGGTATATTTCCTGAATCTGAAGCAAACTCATATGCAAAATCATACAAATCTTCGCTCCATTTATCTTGGTAGCTTTCTGCTACATTTGGGCAAATCTCTTTTACTTTATCTGCAAAAGTTCCTGCATCTTTTATCTCTTCCCACTTGTCTTGAGTGTAAGTAGCTGCAAATTTTGAACCGCCAAATCCACAACCATCTTTGAGAAATTTAGAGTAGAGTTTTTGACCTTTAGTAGCATCTGCAAAAGAACCTGTTGTCGCCATTGCAAGTCCAAGAAGAGTTACTAAAGCAAGAGTGGTTAGTTTTTTCACTTTTAGTCCTTTTAATTTAATATTATCAGATTATAACAATACAATTGTGAGAGTATTGTGGATAAATTAAGAAATACTTTTTGTTGCACTGCTCTAGCATTTTATGTATAGGGTATCTCTACTCTAATCTACCAATCACTTTATACTTTTCCCAGTAGATATTAATAGCTTCACGCAACTCCTCTTCATCGATTTCAAGTGGCTCTTTTATCCCATAACGATCAATAAACAAATCGGGCATCACCGATATATCTCGAGCTGGATAACGAAAATAGTGTCTAAGTCCCACTTTTACATTATTCTCTCCACCATATGCAGCCAAATATTTCATAAACATATTCTGTAAAGAAGAAGGGAGTGAGACATGACATGGAATGCAATGTTTTTCATAGGCATTCTCTGCCAGAGCAAATCCACTTAAAAGCAACAGAAATAATATCTTTTTTATCACCATCTTAACACCACCGTTGCACCTTGATTCTCTTTTGAGTGTACCTCAATAGATATATTATACTCATCTAAGATTTTTTTTACTATACTAAGCCCTATCCCAAACCCCCCTTCACTTTGATTGAAACGGATGTATCTATCAAACATATAAGGAATCTGCTCTGGATTGATACCTATTCCTGTGTCGCTAATACTCAAAAATCCTTCTCGTAAAAAAACTACTATTTGCCCATTTCTTTTGTTGTATTTAATAGCATTTGATAGAAGATTATCAATAACCCTTGTTATCTTATGGGGGTTAATAGTAAGTATTGTTGGTGATAGAATCGCCTCAAAGACTATCTCTTTTGATTTAGCTAAGGTATCAAAATACTCAATTCTATTTTCTAGCAATGCTTTTAGATCAACCTCTTCATTTTTACTTTCTAAATTATAATCTAAAAACAAATATGTCAAATCATTATAGAGCACTGAGACAGTTTTTGCTGCTGTACTGATGCGGTCAACCCTCTTTTTGTTGTTCTTGTCCATACTTGCAGTATCCATCATCTCAATATTTGCAAGTATAGTACTTAATGGGGTGTTTAGCTCATGGGTTGTATCTTTTATGAAACGGTCTAGTAGCATTATAGAGTTACGCATAGGTCCTAGAAAAAGCTTAGAAAAATAGAGTCCAAAAAGTGCGAAAACAAACCAACCAATTCCCCCGAACAAAAAAATCATCCTCCATGCTTCAGACTGCCATAACTTATCATCTTCAATCTCCAAAAAAAGATATTTGGCCCCCAAATAATACTCATCTAGCATCTTAACAAAATAGATCTTATCCTCATGTATATAAGTCTCTTTGTCAAAAATAACATTTTTTGTATCAAGAAGCGAAAATATCTCAACATACTCAAGATCATAAATGGCACTTTTAAACCGTGAATCTCTAGGATAAGTGCGTCTTTCATCAAAGTAATGGTGGAGAGTTTTTAATTTTTTGATATGCTCATAGGCATAATTTGCCAAAATTCCCCTTTTGTTTGAAAGCATGATTTTTTCTTGACTTTGATAATAAAAAATTGCAATTAAAACAATAATTCCAGTTGTCATCAAAAGATAAAGGATAAAAAAACGGACAAGAGATTGTTTTTCACTCTTGAGTAACGAACTTGTACCCCTGTTTTTTAATACTTGCAATCGAATCCTTACCTATAATTTTTCTAATATTCTTAATGTAAGTTCTTAGTGCTGTATCACTTGGCTCCTCATCATAATCCCATAAATGCTCATAGATAAACTCATGAGAAAGGACCTCTCCAATATGTTGCATAAAAAGCTTGAGAAGCTTGGACTCTTTGTTTCCAAGTGAAATATGTTCCCCATTTACAATCAAATCATTTCCAGAGATATCATACGATATCCCTTTACCTAAAGATATCTCATTTTTTGACTCATGAAAAAACTCTCGTCGCAAAAGTGTCTCTACCCTAATAAAAAGCTCTTTTAACTCAAAAGGTTTACGAATGTAATCATCGCAACCACTTACAAAACCCTCCTCTAAATCATCAACACTATTTAGTGAAGTGATAAAAATTGCTGGAGTTTGCAGCCCTGCATCTCTAGCATCTTTTAAAAGTGTAAAGCCATTTAAACCAGGGACATTTACATCAAGTAAAAGTAAGTCGTACCTAGTCTCATAAAGCTTATCTTGTGCCTCAATCCCATCATAAACACTCTCAACAAGATAGCCTTTAGATTCTAAAAAATCGACAATTGTTTCATTGAGCGTTGCATCGTCTTCAAGCAAAAAAATTTTACTTTTGTTTTTTGATTCCATATAGAGCCCTATCAAAAAAGTTAAAGCCATTATATCACAGTTAAATACAAAAGATTATCTCACTTTTATGTTTGAATAATTATTGAGTTCTGCTAAATTCACCCAATAAGAAATATTTAGTGTTACAAAAAAGTTTTATTTTTATTTTTTTACTCTTCATGCCACTCTTTGCAAAAGAGCACTAAGACAATTGTCTCCTTGAGACGCATACCATCCCTAAGGATGCTATCATTATAGATGTAAGAACATCAAAAGAGTTTCAAAGTGGCCATCTAAAAGGCGCTATCAATATCACATATCTTTTGAAGAGAATGGAAAACGAACAGTAAATTCAAATTTTGTTGAGCAAGTCAATAAGCTAACAGACGAAGATTACGAAGTGCCAATTGTTGTTATATGCAGGATTGGTCACTGCTCTTTAGAAGTAGCAAAAGTTTACACAAAGAGAACTATGAAAATATCACCAATGTTAAAAAAGAATTTTTTAGAGACTGAAAAAAGCTGGACTACTTATAGAGTAGTCTAGTTTTTCGTTTGATGTTTTGTGACAGTTTTTTCAATCTTTTTTCTCTCTAAGAGCATACGATCTTGAAAAAGTTTGCTCTTATCTTTTGCAAACGCTTGCATATCAACTACTTCGTCCATTTCATCAACTATCTCTACCCCAAGCAAAGCTTCAAACACATCTTCAAAGGTGACAACTCCACTTGTTTGACCGTAGCTATCATGTACTATAAAAAGGTGGGATTTTCGTTTGACAAACAAATCTATCAAAGCAGAAACAGGTAAATTTTCTGAGATACGATGCACCTCTATAGCTATATCACCTATCTTTGTGTCACCTCTTTCTTCAACACTCTCTTCTAAAATAGATTGACTCAAGACAATACCAACAATATCATCAATAGATTCATTGTAAACTGGTATCCTGGAGTGAACATACATTCTGTCGTCTCCTAAGGCCTCTTCTACAGTTGTATCAACGCTCAAAGCAAAAACAACACTCCTTGGTGTCATAATCTCTTTTGATTTTATATTTTTAAGCTTCAAAAGATTCTCTATGAGCGTGCTCTCTTTGCTCAAAATAGAGCCATCTTTCTTGCCCATAGCAACAATTGTCATTATCTCATCGCGAGAAAAATTGGTATCTGTTTTTTTCCCTTTTGAGATAAAATCTGTAATAAACCCAGAAAGCCAAACAAGTGGATAAGTAATCTTGATAAAAAAAGATATCACAAAAGAGGCTGGTAATAGAAGTTGCTTCCAATAAAGTGCGCCAATGGTTTTAGGGATAATCTCAGATACATACAAAATAAGCAGTGTGAGTACAAAAGCAATTAGTGCTTGCCATTGTGTCCCAAAAAGTATTTGTGCTTGAGCTCCAACTCCTGCTGCACCCATTGTGTGTGCAAAGGTGTTAAGAATCAAGATAGATGCAATTGGCTCATCGATATCAAGCTTAAATCGCTTCAGCCTCTCGACGGCTTTTGGGGATTGAGTTTTAGATAGACTCTCAATATACGAATTGGTACTTGAGAGTAATACCGCTTCTAGGATAGAACAAACAAAAGAGACAAAAAGAGCCAAAAAAAGATAGATAAAAAGAAGTGTCATGAATAACACCTTGGGGTATCAGAAGCAGAATAACGCCTACAGTCTGAATCGCTTGTATTCATAGATAATTTTTCCCTTGGGTAAAAAATAAATTTCAAAACAATAAGGCGAATTGTACCATAAAAAATAAAAAATAGATACTAAATCAGCCAAGGAGTTTTTTAGCAAAATCAATTGCTTCAGTTGTTGCCTCTTTGCCATCGATAATACGGGCTATCTCTTTGATGCGGCCATTTGCATCTAATGGAATTGCATGACTTGATTTTCCATCTTTATAAATCAATATATGCTGGTGTGCTTTTGACGCTAAATGGGGCTGATGTGAAATGGCAAAAATCTGATAACTACTTGAGAGTTTTAAAAGCATATTTGCAATAGCTATAGACTCATCTCCACTCACATTTGCATCTATCTCATCAAGTATGATAACCCCTTTGTTCTCCGATGTACTTGTTGTGGTGCTAGCAACCAGAAGTGCTAAACGGAGACGATTGAATTCACCTCCACTCAGTGTAGATATGCTAGAATCTCCTAGCACTAAGTTTATCTCATCAAAACCATTATCACTTGGCTCAATTTGCACAACCTCAAAAGTGGCTTTTGGCAACTTAAGTTCGGCTAAAAATTGATCAAGTCTCTTTTTTAATTTATCTAACTCATTAATTCTAGCTTGAGAGATATCTTGACAAAGGGTCTTTAAAAGTTTGGTTTGTTTATCGATGAAGAGCTTAAGCTTACTTTTATCTTGTTCCATACTTTCATAGCTTTCAAGTTCTTTGCGTTTTTTATCTCTATAAAGGAGTGCATCTTCTATAGAACCATATCGATTTTTGAGTTCACTTATCGCTTCAATTCTATCTAGTACCTCTTCTATGTCGATATCTTGAAGCTCTAAACTTTTGGATGCAATCTCATCTATATCAATTCTAAGCTGATTCATTGCATCTTCAAAGAATTCACTTGATTTATCACTCAAAGAGTATAGATCAATCACCTTTTGCTCAAATTCAAATACCATTTCAGCTTTTTGCAACGCATCTTTTAGTTTATCAAGACGGGTGAGCTGCTGTTTCACACTCAACAAATACTCATCCTCACCAATCTTAGGATTAATTGTGTCAATTTTTTTTATCTCAAAATTTGCCATCTCAATTTTATCAGCTAATTTCGATTCGTTATTGTAAATCTCTTCTAATTTTAGTTTGGCATTTTTCAACTCACTAAAAGTTTCTTGAAGCTTTGCAAGCAAGAAACTATGGTTTGGGTCTTTTGAGGAGATAGCTCTATCGATGATATCGATTAAATCTTGACTTGTAATAGCTTTTTTATCTCTTACACTAAGATAGTGAACATAACGATCAAATAAATTTTTTAGACTTTTTTTGGGGATATTTTGATCATTTAAATAGTAACGAACTTTATCTTTTTTGATAGATTTTACTACTATTATATCCTCAAGTTCATAAAGCTCGCTATCAAGCAATTTTGGTCTATTGATAGTTGCTTCGCACAAAGAGGCATAAGTTGGCAGAGAATAACCAAAATTTGACAACAATGCGCCCATAAGGACCGATTTACCAGCACCACTTGGACCTGTAAAAACTACCAGTGAATCATCAAAGTCCAACTTTAAGCTCTCAAAATCCAATAGCTCTTTAACAAGGAGTCTTTCAATCATATGCTATCGCCCCAATGTAACTTTTCTCTTAAAACATCAAAGTAATTCCGCTCCAATCGATGCAACATCATTGCTCCTCTTCTTGCACCACAAATATGGAGAATATCCCCTTTGTGCATAGTATAATCATCTTGACCATCAATCACTGCTATGACGGTTTCATCAGGCGATGTAAGCTCTATGGTAAAATCTGCTGGCACCACAAGAGGTCTTTGTGTTAGAGAATGAGGAGAAATAGGACTCATGATAAAGGCTTGAGTAAGTGGATACATCACGGGCCCACCCACTGCTAAGTTATATGCTGTTGAGCCTGTAGGAGTTGAGACTATTAGACCATCCCCCCTATAAGTATTAAACCAATTACTATCGATAGAAGCATTTATCTTGACCATTTTTGAGATAGATGGGCGAGTGATGACCACATCATTAAAAGCAAAAAAAGTTACATCTTTTTTGCCATTTTTGCGAATAAAGCCCTCCATCATCATCCTCTCATCGATACGGTATTTGCCAGCTAATAAACTATCCAAAAAGCTGCCTACTTGGGATATATTGATATCAGCTAGAAAACCTAAATTTCCTGCATTTATACCCAATACTGGCTTCTTAAAATGATAGCTTCGTCTCACAAGGGATAGCAGTGTTCCATCGCCGCCTAGAGAGACTAAAAAATTGACCTCTTTACACATAGTCTCAAAGGCAACACCATCATGACCTATGAGTTTGGCAGATTTAAGCGAGAGCAAAACTTCAATCCCTCTTTGTTCAAACATCTTTTTTATTTGTATAAAAAGGGTCTTTATGGTGCTATCGTTTGGCTTGAGCGTAAAACCAACTTTTCTAATTTGCCCCAATTGAAACGACATCAAATCTATCCTTAGTGAATAAAAGTATTGTTAGGATACCACAAAAGGGTTTAAAAACTCAATCGAAACCTTTATATAACTTTTGTTATAATCCATGCAAAATACAGAGTGTAAGGAATGCGTGTGAGAACACATTATTGTGCTACGATAGGTACCCAGCATATAGGTCAGAGTGTAACTTTGGCTGGCTGGGTAGCCAACAGAAGAGATCATGGTGGAGTTATCTTTATCGATATGAGAGACAATGACGAAGTATTGCAACTTGTCTGCGACCCAACTGATGATGCAGCTGCTCACAAAATAGCAGAAGAGATACGAGACCAATATGTTATTATAGCCACAGGAATTGTAAGATCTAGAGGAGAGGGGCTAGAAAATCCGAATCTCAAAACTGGAAAAGTAGAAATAGTAGTAAAAAACTTAGTGATTGAAAATCGCTCTTTAACAATGCCTTTTGAGCTAGGAGACAACAAGGTCAACGAAGAGATTCGCCTCAAATATAGATATCTTGACCTTCGCACTCCAAGATCACACCAAATATTCAAGCTTAGAAGTAAAGTTACAATCGCTGCTAGAAACACACTTGACAGCCTAGGATTTCTAGAAGTCGAGACCCCTATTTTAACAAAATCAACACCAGAAGGTGCTAGAGATTATCTAGTCCCTAGTCGTGTACACAATGGTGAATTTTACGCCCTTCCCCAATCACCACAACTCTTCAAACAGCTTTTGATGGTTGCAGGTTTTGATAGATATTTTCAGATAGCCAAATGTTTTCGTGATGAAGATTTAAGAGCAGATAGACAACCAGAATTTACACAGATAGATGTTGAGATGAGTTTTTGCAACCAAGAAGATGTCATCATGGTAGCCGAAAAACTGATACACAATATATTTACCCAATGTGGTTTTAAAAACATCCCTACCTCATTTAGGCGCATTAGCTACAACGAAGCTATGGAAAAATACGGCTCAGACAAACCAGACATGAGATACGATCTTGAGATGGTAGATGTAATCGATATATTTGCCAATTGTACAAACGAAATATTTTCAAATATTGCCAAAGATACCAAACGCAATCGAATCAAAGCACTCAAAGTGCCAAATGGGGACAATATCTTCTCAAAACGACAAATGCAAAGTTTCGAAAAGTTTGTCAAGCAGTTCGGCGCTGGCGGGCTTGGATATTTCCAGATGAAAGAAGATGGACTCAAAGGGCCGCTGGCGAAATTTTTTGCTGAAGATGACCTTGAGGCGATTATCAATAGATGTGACTTGAAGCTTGGCGATGCTGTATTTTTTGGTGCTGGAGAGAAAAAACTTGTATGGGACTACATGGGAAGATTTAGAATCTTTTTGGCAGAACAAATGGATATTATTCCAAAAGATAAATATGAGTTTTTATGGGTAGTCGATTTTCCAATGTTTGAAATCGAAGAGGGTCGCATTAAAGCCTTGCACCACCCATTTACAATGCCAAAACTAGACAATCAAGAGTTGAAGTATAACGATGTCGAAGAGATTAAGTCAATTGCTTATGATATAGTACTCAATGGTTATGAGATAGGTGGCGGTTCTATCCGTATCCACAAAGAAGATATCCAACAGCAGATATTTAAAATCTTAGAAATAGAAGATGAAGAAGCAAATGAAAAATTTGGCTTTTTACTTGACGCACTCAAGTTTGGAGCCCCTCCTCATGGTGGATTTGCATTGGGACTTGATAGACTTGTTATGCTTATGGCAGGTGCTACTAGCATTAGAGATGTTATCGCCTTCCCAAAAACACAACGAGCCCAATGCTTGCTCACTCAAGCTCCAAATAAAGTCGACGAAAAACAATTAGATGAGCTTGCTCTTAGAATTCGTAAAATCAATAAATAAAGGACAAACAATGAAAAAACTTTTTCTCATCATCGGGGCTCCAGGCTCAGGTAAAACCACAGATGCACAAATGATAGCATCCAAACATGACAATATCACGCACTACTCCACAGGAGATATGTTCAGAGCTGAAATTGCAAGTGGTAGCCAAAGGGGCAAAACGATAGATAGCTATGTAAGCAAAGGCAATCTTGTACCTATAGCAATCGTTATAGAGACTATTGTGGAAGCTATCAAAAAAGCCCCAACAGATGTTATAGTGATAGATGGATACCCTAGAAGTGTTGAGCAAATGGTAGAACTTGATAAATATCTAGCAAATGAGCCTAGTGTGGAGCTATCAAGTGTGATAGAAGTAAGGGTGAGCGAAGAGACTGCAAAACTTCGTATACTTGGTCGTGCAGCAGAGTCAGAAGTAGTTAGAGATGATGACAATATAGAAGTATTTTACAATCGTATGAAAATATATACAGATCCATTGGCACAAATCCAAGAGTTTTATACAAAAAAAGATTTACTAAAAGTGATAGATGGCGAAGGAACTATTGAAGAGATTGTGAACAATATGGACGCTTTTGTTCAAAGCAAGATATAGTACAAGGGTGATTTCATAAGTTGTATCACAATTTATCCATTAATTTGCCATACAATGCTACAAATCAAAACAAGGAGTTTTTATGCCACTACTTGCAAAACTATTGATGCTGATTTTTCTAAGTACCCCAATTTATGCTAAGCCAGCTCAGATCATTAGTGCTGAGGCAGATTTTGCATTGCGCCAATTTTATTCATCAGTTGAGGGTAGTGAGCCTTTTTTGTCAAAAGTGAAAGGCTATCTTATCTTCCCTAGTATATATAAAGGTGGATTTATACTTGGTGGAGAGTATGGAGAAGGGGTACTTAGAGTTGCTGGCTCAAATCGAGGCTTCTATAGTTTTGGTGGTGGCTCTATAGGGCTTCAAGCAGGGCTGCAAAAGCGTTCTTTGGTTATCGCTTTTATATCTCAAAGGGCACTTGACTCGTTTTTAAATGGGAATGGATGGCAAGCTGGTATTGATGGATCTTTAAATATCATTACATGGGGATCAAGTAGAGATTTGAGCACTATAAGCTTCCAGCAAGATGCGATTGCATTTGTATTCGGAGAGGCGGGTCTCATGGGTTCACTCTCTCTAAAGAGCACCAAAATAACACCTATAAAAAGATAAGAGGAATCTCTCGTCTCAATATCTTAAAGTCTTTGAAGTTTTCTTAAGCCCTCTTTGACAAGCACAGGGGTATCTCCTGAGAGTCCAGTGAGGGCTTTGGATATCTCCTCTTTTTTAAATCCTAAACTCTCTAAAGCCATTGTTGCTTCATGTATATTAGAATTTCCTGTCGTTTTGTCATTTACTATAAAATCTGCTAATTCAACCATGATTCGACTTGCTGCTTTTGGTCCTATGCCTGGAACTCTCTTGAGCATTGCGACATCTTTTGACATAATAATCTTAGAAAAAGTCTCTGGTGAAAATGTAGAACAGGTAGCTAAAGCGACTTTTGGTCCAATGCCATTTATCTTCAATAGTGTATCAAACATCTTTTTTTCATCTCTTGTCATAAAACCAAACAACAAGTGGGCATCTTCACGGATAATATAAGTGGTTAATAGCCTGACATTTTGTGATGAAATTAAATTGGTAGTATGTAACGATACTAGCACTTCATAAACTAAGCCTTGTACATCGACATGCAAAAGAGTTGGCTCCTGATAGACAATCTCTCCTTGGATACCGACAATCATATGTTAATCCTTTCTTAAAAAGTATAACCAAAAAATGACAAGATGGATAAATAATATGTCATATTAACACATTATCAAAACTCCAAAAGTCCAAACTTTCTAATCAATTTCTCATCGTATGAAACTAGCCCTTTTGCTTTTAAGTTCTCAAGAACCTCTCTAGAACAAAGCGTATCTTCTGGCCACTCTCTTTTAAAGCCATCTAATTCATTTTTGTTTGTCGCATCGATGACGATAAAAGGCTCTAGTTTGATATCTCTTAATGCATCGATATTGTTTACAACCCTCCAAATAAGCATATAGGGCTCATTTAAGTCATTGTTTTTTCTATCAACGACTACAAGTATCTTGATATGCTTGGCTAATGGATAGAGTTTGGCGATATCGCTCATCACCGAAGCAGTTTTCTCTATACTGACCACGCAAATTGGATTTTGTGTATCGATACAATACTGCTTACATTCCAATATATTTCTATCAATAAGCTGTAATTTATCAAGTAGCTCAATATCATTTAGTAGCTCAATTTCATTTTGTACGATATCGCCTGTAGCATCAATACCCAATTTTCCACCAACAAACTGCTCGTTTGAAGTATGGTCCAAATGGTCAACTATACCTTTTGAGATAAAAATCTTAGACTTGTCAATCCTATCAAGTATATGCTTAGCTATTTGTTCATAATCTGTAAGCAATGGGGCATCTTTATTTACAAAAAGAGCATGCTTAACAAAACTCATCTGCCCTACTCCCCAAAAAGCGTGCATAAACTGCATTGCATGTCCACTATAAAGCGTCTCCATCTTAGCTAAAATGAGATTGTGGAATACACCATTTTCTGGCATATGATAGTCTATAAGCTCTGGTGCCATCGGTTTGAGAAGAGGTAAAAATATCCTCTCTGTTGCCCACCCCATATATTTATCCTCAAGGGGTGGTTTACCTACAACTGTCGCATGAAATACAGCATTTTTTTTCGTAGTTACACAGGTTACATTCATCGCTGGGAACTCTTCTTTGGGTGTATAATAACCTGTATGGTCTCCAAATGGTCCTTCTATCTGCATCTTGGACGGATCCACAAAACCCTCAATCACTATATCTACATCATTAGGAACATAAATATCATTTGTCAAAGATTTTACAAGCTTTACTTTTTTACCACGGATGAGTCCATAGAGTAAAAGCTCAAACATACCACTAGGCATTGGTGCTTGTCCACACCAAATATAAAGAGGGTCACCTCCTATCGCAACTGATACTGGCATTTTTTTACCGGCTTTTTTATACTCATGAAAAAAATGTGCCCCATCTTTGTGTATTTGCCAATGTAAACCTAAAGTTTTTTTATCATGCTGTTGCAACCGATACATCCCTAAGTTTTGCATACTACCATCTAAACTTTGGGTATAGACCTGCCCCATAGTGATAAATCTACCACCATCTTTCTCCCATGTCTTGAGGATAGGTAGCTTATCTAAATCAACTTCACTCCACACAACTTCCTGGCATTCTCCCCTACTTGAGAGTCGCTTAGGAAATACATTTCTAAGTTTCCATAATTTTGGCAAAGCTTGTAGTTTTGCCTTGATACCTTTTGGTGGCTTCATTTTCAAAAGCCAAGCTAAATTATTGGCTATCTCATCGAGATGGGCACCAAAAATATCCTCAGTAAGCTTTTTGTTGGCAAACAAATTCATCAAAACTGGTATCTCATACTTTATGCCTAAACTTTTTGAAATGGGCTTAGTAAAAAGTATCGGTTTTGGATCCTCTTTTTTGATATCTAGATATGCAATATGTGGGATTTCTAACTCAACATCTAGTGGCTCGTCAATCACCTTGATTCCGCCATTTTCTTTAAACCATTCTAATAAATTTTTCATACTTATATCCTTTGTGGCATCTCATCTTTAAATGCTAATTTTTCTGCATTTTCCAATATTTCCAAAGCACCTTTTTGTATCATCTCTTGCGCCAATTCAAATCCGAGATTAGTGCAGCTATCTATACCGCATTTTAGAGTATGTTTTAAAATATGTGTGCCATCAGCATAGCCTACCATAGCCTTTATAAAAACAGTGTCATTATCCAAAGTTGCATTTACCGCAACTGGCGCAGAACATCCTGCACCTATCTTAGAAATAAAATCCCTCTCTAGTTTGCTACACAAAAAACTTGTCGCATCATTTAGGCTCATAGCTATCTTGTGCACCAGTGGATTATTATCTACAATCTCTATACCTAAAGCTGCTTGCCCCATAGGCGGAATCATGAAATCCAACTTTTCGACAAACGGAATATCTCGGAGTAAATCCAAACGATGCAATCCAATATATGCCAATATAATTGCATCATATTCCCCATCTTTTAATTTTCTAAGTCGCGTATTGACATTGCCCCTTAAGTCTTTAACATTTAAATCTGGCCTTTTGTGCAAAATTTGCATCCTGCGCCTAAGACTTGTTGTCCCCACAACTGCACCTTTGGGTAAATCCTTAAGAGTAGCGTACTTGTGAGAAAGGAGTACATCACTTTGATCTTCTCTAGTAGTGATAGCAACCAAACTTAATCTATCTGGGATATAGGTAGGAACATCCTTGAGAGAGTGCACAGCCATGTGTGCTTTGCCTTCTAGCATTGCATCTTCAAGCTCTTTTGTAAAATGCCCCTTGCCACCAATAAGTGCTAGTGGACGATCAAGTATCTTATCTCCTTGACTAGTTATCTTACTAAGCCTTACTTTTATATCAAAAGATTTTTCAATCCTCTCTTTGATATGGTATGCTTGCCAAAGAGCTAGACTACTTGCTCTTGTTGCTATTACTATCTCATCCATAACCTCACCTTTTTGGTACAAGAGAGCGAAAACCTTCTCTTAACTTATCCCATTTACCATCTATATAAACCGTAGGCGTCCCTGTCACCATCATCCTAAGAGCCACTTCTTCATCATGGGCTAAAGCATCTAAAACCTCTTTTGATTCGATTTTTTCAAGTGTGGT
This sequence comes from Campylobacterota bacterium, assembly GCA_011372825.1. Classification (GTDB taxonomy): domain Bacteria; phylum Campylobacterota; class Campylobacteria; order Campylobacterales; family Sulfurovaceae; genus BN30871. Next base: position 23,920 of record DSAK01000093.1, read on the forward strand.
GCTAAATCCTGTTTGCTCTTCAACGGCCTTGAGTATAGTAGTTGGATTTGTCTCTTTTGGATCTATCTTCATTGCATAGATTTTTTCAAGTACATCTATTTTTCCTTCATTTTGTGCTACATGCATAATTCGAGTAAGCACTTCTGAGGCTGGATGAAGCCGTTTTAGCGGGAGGTGATAATAATAAAGTGCTATTGTTTTTGGATTATCAATGGCTACTTTGAGCATATCAGGGAAAATCTCTTGACAAAATGGACACAATGGATCAGAAAAAAGTATGATTTTATGCTTAGCATCCATCTCTCCGGCTATAAGGTGAGATTTGTTATACAAATTGGAGGGAACTGAAGGCTTTAGCTCATCACGGTAGTTTTTACGAGTTTTTATATCAACCAAAGAGGGAGCAACAACCCCATCTTTGTAAAAAAACATTTCAGGCACTACTATCTCTTCGCCGTTATAATCAACTTTCATTTGGGCAAAAAACACTTCCCATCCCTTCACCTCATCAACACTTTTTTGCTCTAGTATAGTCACACTAGTTACTTTAACATCTGGATTTTTTACAACATGATCGCCAAAATAACGGACAAGCTGCTTTTGGTCTATCTCTGTTTTTGCACTAAGAGCGATGGTGCTCAGTAGAAGTATCTTCAATAATTTCAACATCAATGACATCTTTTTCTCCTTTTAGATTACTAATTGGTTTTATTTTAGCAACAAATTGTAAATAGATTACAAATGCAAGAGCTACACACCCTAACGCATCACTTACAACTCCTGGTAATATAAGCAATGCAGATGCAAATACATATCCCATACTATTTTGATAGAAACGATGCAGCCTAACACTACCAAATACATCTTTGATGCCATAAAGCATCTTGTAATGGGTATATTTCAGCAACATCAAGCCTGCAAATGCTGTCGCAAATATCCAAACTAAACTTCCCCAAAATCCCAATATGGTAATAAACTTGATAGAGGCAAAAAGCTCGAAAATGATACCAACAAAGAGAAACAATATTACCATTTAAACTCTTCTTTGAGTCTAGTTACTACATCTTTTGTTGCAATCTCTTGAGGTTGAAGATTTTGACGCATTACTATCTCTACTTTACCTTCATGAAGTTTTTGACCAACTACTACCGTACAGGGGATACCAATAAGCTCAAAATCTTTCATTTTGAAACCAAATCTCTCTTTTCTATCATCAAGTAAAACGGCAACACCCATTTCACTCAATTTGCTATAGAGTTCTTGTCCTACTTTACTTTGTAACTCATCTTTGATGTTAGAGACGATTATTACTAAATCAAAAGGGCTACTCTCTTTTGTCCACATGCATCCACGCTCATCATGGTGCTGTTCGATAATCGCAGCCAACAATCGACTAACTCCTATCCCATAAGTACCCATGACAAATGGTTGCGTTTTGCCTTGTTCGTTAAGAAATTCGGCTTTTAATGGCTCGCTATACCGTGTACCTAATTGAAATATGTGTCCTACTTCTATCCCCTTAGTGTAGTACAGTCTACCACCACAACAACTACATCTATCATTCTCTTGGACTGCAACGATATCTTTATATAATGGATTTTCTATTTGATCCGAAGATGCCCCTACTAAATGGCAATCTGCTTCATTTGCTCCAGACACCATACCAGATGCATCTTTTAGGCTATCATCAACGACTATTCGGATATTTTTTGGGGTATTCAATGGACCCATATAACCAGCCACTAGCCCAGCATCAAACAACTCTTTATCTGAGATATCTACTATCTCATTGGCGCATACAGCATTGCACGCTTTTGTCTCTTCAAGTGTATCTGAGCCTCTAATGACAAACAATACTATCTCGCTTCTGCCACCATCATATAACGCTTTTTTGGCAACTGTTTTCATGATATAGTCTGCACTTATATCCAAAAATTTACTCACCTCTTCTATAGTAGTAGTATTTGGTGTGTGCACTTTTTTAAATTCACTATTTGTATCATAGGCAAACTCTTTTGGCTGTCGAATGGCTGCTTCGATATTGGCTCCATACTGACAATTTTCACATACAACTATGGTATCTTCGCCACTATCTGCTAACACCATGAACTCTTTGCTTCCGCTCCCACCTATTGCACCACTATCGGCTTCAACTACACGAAAATCAAGTCCCAATCTTGTGAAAATCTTTTTGTATGTAGCCTCCATCAAGTCAAACTCTCTTTTCATATCTGCCTCATTGGCATGAAAACTATACCCATCTTTCATGAGAAATTCTCTACCCCTCATAAGTCCAAAACGGGGTCGTATCTCATCTCTAAATTTGAGATTAATTTGATAAAGATTAAGTGGTAGTTGCTTATAGCTTTTGACAGTTTGTTTGACAAGATTTACCATCATCTCCTCATGGGTTGGACCAAGGACAAAATCGCTATCTTTGCGGTCTTTAAACCTGAGCAATTCTTTGCCATATTTTTCAAATCTACCACTCTCAATCCAAAACGAAGCAGGTGTAACAAAACTTAAACTCACCTCTTGAGCACCAGCTTTGTCAAGCTCCTCTTTGATTACCTTTTGGACTCTATCAAGTGACCTTTTTCCAAGGGGGAGAAAATTATACAGTCCACTCCCAACAGATTGTATAAATCCTCCACGCAAAAGATAGATATGACTAGGTAAAGTTGCTTCATTTGGAGCCTCTTTAAGTGTTGGAATCAATAATTGACTAAACTTCACGCACTATATCCTTTTTGATGATGTTTGTCTTTGTATTGTTTTGGGTCGACATTTTCAGTATTAACCTCAAAAATAGCTTCGATTGCTTCTATCTTACTTAAGCCCTCTTTTTCATGGGAACTTTGACGCATTTTTTTGGTCGGGTTGTGTAAAAAATGGTTGAACATCTGGACTGCCATTTTCCGCAAATTGTCTTCTAATGTAGCTGGAACAAAACCTTTTTTAATCGCCCTTTTTAACTCTTTTTCTATAGCCAAATTGGCATGCTCCCTCACCCCTTTTATAACAGGCTCTATAGAAAGAGCCCTTAGCCATCTAAAGAATTCTTCTTTAAACTTTTCAACTATCTCAGTTGCCTTTAAGGCTTGCTCTTGACGCAAAGCATGATTTGCATTAGAGATGTGCTGCAAATCATCAATCCGATAAATCGTAATCTTCTCATCATAAATCTCATCAATATCTCTAGGGATTGCCATATCAAACCATAGTCGTTTAAAATCACACTCTTGAACCATCTCTTTTTTGAGCACACTCTGAGGCGATGAAGTGGCTGAAAAAACCAAACGGTATCTATTGATATATTTTGCTAGATTCTCAAAAGAATCTACCTTCACATTCTCGCCTAATGCACTAGCGGCTTGTTCAGCTTTTATCAAATCTCTCCCTAAAAGTATCACATCACACCCTGAACGCAAGAGATGTTTTACAGCTAAAGTCCCCATCTCGCCAGCACCTATAACAACTGCTGTCATTCCCGCCATAGTATCTTGTAAAATCTCTTCTGCTTGTGCAACAGCTACAGAAGCGATTGAGATTGGATTTTCAGAAATTAGCGTCGCATTTCTTACTTGTGCGGCACATTTTATAGCGTAAGAGACGACTCGATTTAGCCGTTTTCCAGCTGTTCCATGCTCATATGCATACTTAAAAGCCTCTTTTACTTGCCCTGTGATTTGAGACTCACCAATAACCAAAGAGTCAAGTGATGAGACAACAGAAAATATATGAAAAATAGCATCTTCGTCATCAACTCTTTGCATCATCTCTTTGAGTTGATAAAAATTTACCCCGCTATATTCACTCATCACGCCTAGAATAGTATGATAGGTTGCAAAATTATCTTTATTTGCAGTGATAATTTCAACACGATTGCAAGTATTCAGCATAAAAGCTTCATGGATAAAATCGAAGCTTACCAATCGTTGCAAAAGAGCTTCCTGATCTCCCTTAGCCTTAAGTGCCAAACGCTCTCTACTTGCTAAATCGCAAGTTTTGTAATTGAAACTAATGACTTGATAGTACATCTAAAATTTCCTCACAATCATCTCTTTTGCTATTGCAACAAGCTTTTCTTCTTTGGCTTCCTCCATTAGCGCAACTGCTTCATCTGCCAAACCTTCAGCCTCTTTGTAGCATCTTTGTAATATGTTGTGCTTGTCCATCTGCTCCAATATCCATTGTAGCTCTTGATCGCTACATTGTTTCTTGTGTAAATTTTGCAATTTTACTTGCTCTTTATTTTCAAGTGCATGATAGAGATATATGTAAGGTAGTGTTGTTTTCCCTTCTTTAAAATCGTGCAAAGCTGGCTTTCCTAGTGTTTTGCTATCTGATGTGATATCTAGTAAATCGTCTATCATCTGAAAAGCTATACCAATATTTCTCCCATACTTCCCATAGAGTTTTGCATCTTTACCTGCTATTTGAGCAGCACTAAAAGCACTTGCTTCAATGAGTGATGCTGTTTTTTTATATATCATATCGATATAAACATCTCTATTAGTATTGAAACTATCGGCTAAATTTACATCATCCAACTCACCAATACTAAGCGAAGTAACCGCATTGGAAATCTTATGAGCAACTACCCTATCAAATTCAACCAACTGGCTAAAACCTGTAGAGTACAAGATATCCCCTAACATAATAGCAACTTTATTGCCATATAGGTTGTTGAGAGAACGAATACCTCTTCTTGTTTGGGCATCATCTATCACATCATCATGGAGCAAACTAGCAGCATGTATCATCTCTACAATCGCTGCTAGCTTGCAACTCTCAAGTCCTCTACCTGCTATATACAAAATCAACTTTGCCCGCAATCGCTTTCCATGTGGCAGCAGACTATAAAGACGGCTAATCTCTTGATGAGATAGACTCTTAATCATTTGTTCTATTTGTCTCTCTACTGGTTCAAGCACAAAAACCCCTTTGCTATTCACACTGTGTTACTATATTGCCAACCAACTCTATAAAAAGGCTATTTGTTCTATTTTCAAGGTCACTTAAATCTGTTGATTTTATATATTTTAGTAGTTTTTCATACTCTGCTTCAAGCCCTTTTTCCTCAAGCATCTTTTCTGCTACTGCTAGCCTTTGGAGTATTTTTTCGATCTCCATATTGACGATATTTGCGTTAGCTGTTTTAGCAATTTCAAAATAGTTGTCGCGTGGATTTCCTACCAAAAAATCGTCTTCTTGATTAAAAATATTCATATTCATACTTTCCCCTATAATTAAAGTCTTTTGATTATACCAAACTTTTCTTTTTAAGCAGTTACTTCTACTCCTCTTGATTCATAACAAAGATAGGATCAGTAATTCGATTTTTAAACCGAAGTGCTTCTATGTGACTATTGAGCATATTGTGCTCTGCTTGCAATGCCGTTGCTTCTTGACGTAATTCATTTATCTTGCGACTCTCATAGTATATTTGACTACTTAAAAAGATTTTCATTATCGCCAACAAAATTACTATAACTGCACACATTAGCCCTAATAATGCAATTGACAATGAAACTCCTCGACTCACAACTTAACTCCATCAAAACAAAATGAACGCAACTTAGCACTCCTACTTCTTGGATTGAGCTTAGCCTCTTTGGGGGTTGCTGTGATTGGTTTGCGATTTATCATTTTACCCAAAGCATTATTTTTTCCACAAGTACATCTCCACACCTCAGGGGGACATATACACTCTTTGCTCCATCTGTTAAAACGGTTTTTAATCAATCTATCTTCAAGTGAGTGAAAAGTGATAAAAGATACAATCATTCCATCGGTACGCTGCCTCTCTAAAGAATCCAATAAACTCTCTATCTCTCCTAATTCATCATTTACCTCTATACGAATTGCTTGAAAGATGAGCGTTGCGGGATGAATCTTGCCCCTTTTTGGAAAAATAGTGCTAATTATGTCCGCTAAATCCTTAGCACTTTGTATCGGCTTTTTTTCTCTTGCATGAATTATCGCTTTAGCTACCAAAGAGGGTTGACGCACTTCTCCGTAATGTTCAAAAATATATCGCAGTTGCTCCTCTGTGTAGCTATTGACTACATCATAAGCACTTAGCGATGCACTTGTATCCATCCTCATATCAAGCCTTTGACTATCAAAAGAGAAACCTCTTTCTGCTTTGTCAAGCTGCAGTGATGACACACCAAAATCTGCCAATACACCTACTATTGGAGACTCATTGAGAACTGGAAACTGTTTAGAGAAAGAACCTTTATAAAGCTTAGTTTTGTATTTCTCTAGTCTTTTGGCTGAAAAGTCTAGAGCCTCTCTGTCTCTATCGATCCCAATATGCAAAAGATGTGGATAAGCTACAAGCATAGCCTCACTATGACCACCGTACCCAACGGTACAATCA
>DSAK01000141.1 GCA_011372825.1 Campylobacterota bacterium
GTGTGGTCAAAAAATCCAGGGTAGTTTTCTATCTCGCTGCTTTGTGTGATTTGGCCACCTGGCATCCCCTTTTCAAATAGGACTACATTTTTAAGCCCACCTCTAGTGGCATACAATCCCGCAGTAAGACCTGCTGGACCACCACCGATAATAGCACAATCTATCATATATGTCCCCCTAAGTAAAAACTCTGTGTGCATAAGAATAATTTTAATGTCATGGATTGTATCAAAAAAGAGGTAAAAGAAGTTAAACAAAAGAGAGCGATTTCTCTCTTTTGTTATTTTTTATAGTAGTGAATTAATCTTTTGGGCAAATGCATCTTTTGATGCTGCACCAATCATTTGGTCTACCATTTCTCCATCTTTGAAAAACAAAATTGTAGGGATAGAACGGATACCAAATTTGACAGCAATGTCTTGTTGCTCATCTGTGTTTACTTTGCAAATTTTTGCTTTGCCATCAAATTCATCTGCTAATTCGTCGATAACAGGAGCTATCATACGACAAGGTCCACACCATGGAGCCCAGAAGTCTACCATCACTACCCCTTGGCTGATGGTTTCATCAAAATTTGCACTTGTTAGTTCGATATATTTTCCCATATTTTTTCCTTATTTTAGTTTGAATGAGTATAGACTCATTTCGCTAAAGATATTTTTAACGATTTGTTACTTTATCTAATCTCGTAGTGTTTGTCAAGGGTAGAGGGATTTCTAAATAAGCAGATGAGCGGGTGTTTTGGATGGCTTGGGTTCTGCTACCTTTGACTGTATAGACAAATGATATTTTTGGCTTGTTTGTAGTGTTTGCACCTGCTTGATGAAGAAGCAAAGAGTGGAAAATAACCACATCACCCCTTTGGAGCTTGAGTGAGACTTTATTTTTTATAAGTGGCACATTCAAAGGGTGGTCATTTTTGAAATAATCTTTGTCATCAAATTGGTAGGATTTAAATTGCATGGTGTGGCTACCGGGTATAAACTCAAGCACGCCATTGTCTTTGTGCTCTTTGCCAAGTGCCAGCCAAACACTCACTAGATTATCATCACTATAGTGCCAATATCTCCTATCTTGATGCCAAAGTGTTGGAGTGCCAACTTGTGCGAGCTTTGTCATAATAGAGTTGTGATGTGCAGTGGTAAGAACCACTTGGTCATCTAAAATCTCTTCTAAAATAGGGCGGATATTTTCATCTTCCATCCACTCCCTAAAGACAATATCTCTATCATAAACTTGTCTGAGTCTCCTTATGGGAGCTTTTGATTCATGGGCTAAACTATGATAATTTGTTGCATTGGCGCGAACATCTTTGTCTTTTGCATGGTAACCATCTTCTGTCTCGATAGGCTCTATACGATATTTGAGGTGTACTTTTGCGATATCAAGTATCTTTTTGCACTGCAGTTTTGGCGCAAATCGTGGCAGAAGTAAAAAGCCATCTTTTTTGAATTGTGCTAACTGTTGTGACGTCAATACCATATCTACTTCTTTGGTCTAAAATATCACTATTATAATATAATTTGTTTAAAGAGTGATATTTTCTATAAGCTCAACTTTACCCTTGCGAACCACCAATGCATCTATACAAAGAGGGAGATTGAGTTTTCTCTCTTTGAGGAAGTATTGTGCCGAATTGATCACTTTTCGTATCTTTGATGGGGTGAAGTTGTAGATAGGATCATAATTTGTATCGCCACTTTTAACCTCTATAAAATGCAATACTCCAGCTTTGGATGCGATGATATCTATCTCGCCTAGCTTTCTAGCATAGTAGTTTCGCTCCACTATGCTAAATCCATGAGTTTCTAAATATCTAGTAGCCAAACCCTCGTTTGCATCGCCTATCTGTTTTGTATTGTTCATTTTTTTAGTATATTTCCTTTTAAATATGCTTCACGCCCTTTGATTGGTAGATGTGCGATGGGTTTATCCTCAGAAATGTTAAGTTTCGAATAAGTCATATTGGATAAAAATAAGGAGAGGATACTCTGCTTATCATCTGTAAAAGAGAAGAAACCTCTATCAAATGTAGGTGTAAGCATAAATTCCATTATGAGCTTCCGTATTCAAGTGATTTGGTGGTCAATAATATTTTTAAAAACATAAATTTATACCATACATAGTGATATCAGTTGGATAATATGACAAATTGCTATATTTTCGAGGTATCACTTCAACCTTGGGGGATTTAAATCGTGCAGTAAGGATAAGCTCACTTATCTTCATGGTAGCTATGGTAGTAGCGGTATCCAAATCACAATAAACACACCAACTATATCACACCCCACTTTACAATAGGTGCAAACACTCTCTATCTCTTGTGTGTTGTGTTGTGTCGTATCTCTACCTTATCTAAAATTACCAAAAACAAGTGGAGCATTTAGCTCTAATTTTCGCACGCAAGCTATAACTTTTTGGAGATCATCAATTTTCGCTCCACTTACTCTAACTTCATCTCCTTGGATAGATGGTGTGACTTTGAGTTTCATATCTTTGATAGCTTTTACTATCTTTTTGACTTCATCACTCTCAATGCTATCAACTATCCGGTAAATAATCTTGACATTGCCTCCACTAATCCCCTCGGTTTTGACCTCAAGGAGCGCTTTTCCTGCGATATTGCGTTTGATTAGTTTGCTTATGAGTATATCTTTGAGCGCATCAATTTTTTGTTCGCTTGAGCTACTAAGGGTGAGTGTTTTTGCTTTTTCATTTAGCTCAATTTTGGCTACTAGACCCTTGAAATCAAACCGTGTTGCAATCTCTTTTTCAGCCTGAGCAATAGCGTTTTTCATCTCCATCATATCAAGTTTTGCCGATATATCAAAATAGTGTTCTTTTGCCATGATTTTACCCCCCTATTGGTATCAAGCAATTATACCCTCAAAAAATAAAATCAGACACCCACTAGAGTACTATGCATTTTACAAGCCAACATCACAAGCTCCCCAAGAAGACAAAGATATAAATAGGTCTATTTACCCCATTTTGCCGGTGATATAAGCCTCTGTAAGTTTCTCTTTTGGATTTACAAAAAACTCTTCAGTATCATTATACTCAATTAGCTCACCTAGGTACATAAAAGCAGTTTTATCGCTCACCCTTGCTGCTTGTTGCATATTGTGCGTTACAATGATGATAGTGTAGTGTTTTTTAAGCTCAAGCATAAGATTTTCAATCACTTTAGTTGAGAGTGGGTCAAGCGCACTTGTAGGCTCATCCATGAGGATGATATCAGGCTCAACAGCTATAGTTCTTGCTATACAGAGTCTTTGTTGTTGTCCTCCTGAGAGGGCAGTTCCAGGCTTTTGGAGTTGGTCTTTAACCTCTTCCCAAAGACCAGCACCCCTTAGAGATTTTTCAACAAGCTCATCACACTCTTTCCCTTTTTTGACCATGTCATGCATGAGTGGCGCATAAGCTATATTTTCATAAATACTTTTTGGAAATGGATTTGGTTGTTGAAATACCATACCAATTTTTTTTCTCACAGCAACAACATCAATCTTTGGATCATAGATATTGTTTCCATCAGCCTCAATGAGACCTTTTATGCTACAAGATGGTACCAGATCATTCATCCGGTTAAAACATCTTAAAAGTGTCGATTTACCACATCCAGATGGCCCAATAAGTGCAGTTATTTTGTTTGCATATATATCCATAGTGATACTTTTAAGAGCCTCTTTCTCTCCATAATAGAGGCTAAGATTTTGTGTTTTGATTTTTACAATATCTTCGGCGTAAATTGACTCTTTTCTATTATCTAGCGCCCCACTTACTAAGTCTTTTTTCATTTTTTATCCTTTGTTACCATTTTGGCTGAAATTTTTTACGAAGATATATTGCTATAGCATTAAGAGAGAGCAAAACACCCAATAGCAACATAATAGCCGCAGAAGTTTTTTCTATATACATCCCTTCTGGCATTCCTGACCATGTGTATATTTGTGCTGGCATGACAGTAGCAGCGTTAAATATACTTGTGCTTGCATCTGGCACAAAAGCAATCATTCCAACGATAATCAATGGTGCCGTTTCTCCAAGTGCTTGAGCAAGAGCGATAATAGAGCCAGTTAGCATCCCAGGTAGTGCCAATGGAAATACATGGTCTCTTGTGATTTGCCATTTTGTAAGCCCTAGTCCAATACCTGCTTGTCTGATAGATTCAGGGACAGTTTTGAGTGCAGCTTTTGCACTTACAATTATAATCGGAAGAGACATTAGCGCTAGTGTAAGACCACCCACAAAAGGGGTACTTCGAGGGACCCCAAAAAAGTTTATAAATATAGCAAGTCCTAAAAGCCCAAAAAGGATAGAGGGGATTGCGGCAAGATTGTTTATGTTGATTTCGATAAATTGTGTAAATTTATTGTCAGGGGCAAACTCTTCAAGATATATAGCAGTCATCAAGCCAATTGGTACAGCTATAAGCATCGTCACAAGCATAGTTAGTACCGAACCTACCATAGCTGAGAAAAAACCAGCATTTTCTGGAATCTTTGAATCTCCCGTTGTAAAAAATATCTTATTAAATTTAAACTCAATAATCCCATCTTCATACATTTTGTCTAATTTTTGTTGTTGGTCTTGCGATAATTTATGATTATTGCCCTTGAGGTATTGATCAACGTCAGCATTGGTTAATGCACTCAAAGATACTGTTTTGCCGATCCAGTCAGGGTTTTTTTCTATCTGTGATGGGAGCGATCTTGTCCATGAGCGACTTATAAATTTTGCTATATCTTTGTCTAAAGTGGCATTAATCGCATAGGGATTTTCTACTAATTCTTGAGTGATTTCGATATCGACTTGAATGTATGATTGCTTGAAAGCGGGAATACCCTCTTTGATTATAGTAAATAAAAAGAAAAACAAAAAAGCCATAGTTGTAATGATGGCAGATGAGACTAGAATGTGAAATCTTTTTGCTTTAGCGTTTCTTTTTTCAATTTGTGGTATGTAAAAGTAATCGTTTTTCATTCAAGCCTCTTTTAAAGTGTTGATATTTTATATTTTTTGTGAAAGCTTCGTATCGTTTGAACTGATATGATGTTTATAACTAAAGTTACTACAAAAAGGATAAGTCCAAGTGCAAAAGCAGAGAGAGTCAAAGAGCTATTAAACTCTTGATCCCCTGTGAGTGCCTCGACAATTTTTACAGTAACTGTTGTCATATCTTCAAGTGGATTCCATGTAAGATTTGGACGCAAACTAGCCGCCATAACAACTATCATTGTCTCTCCCAATGCTCTTGATACGCCCAAAAGTACAGAAGCTATGATCCCAGGCATTGCTGAGGGGAGGGTGACAAATTTGATAGTTTCAGCCTTTGTCATCCCTAGAGCTAAAGCGCCATTTTTTGTTTTTTGTGGTACAGATGATATAACATCATCAGAAAGTGAAGCGATGATTGGAACTATCATAATTCCCATCACTATTCCCGCACCTAAAGCGCTTTCATATGAGGCACTTAGCCCAAATTTTGCAAAGAGATTTACAAGTATAGGTGCTACTGTGATAGCAGCAAAAAATCCATAAACAACCGTCGGGATACCTGCTAGTATCTCAAGGAGTGGCTTGATAGTGTTTCTTATTTTTGATGAAGCATATTCACTCATAAATATAGCACCTAAGACACCTAGTGGAACCGCGACAAGCATAGCGATAAATGTGATATAAAATGTACCAGCAAAAATTGGCACAGCTCCAAATTTGGCAGCAGCAGCCATAGATGCATCTCTGCTAGCTCCCTCAAGAAAGGCAGTATCAGGATCCCATTGTGTGCCAGTGATAAAATGCCAAAAACTCTCTCTTTGGAAAAAATGGAATGCTTCAAATACGATAGAAAATAGTATCCCAAAAGTAGTAAGAACAGAGATAAAAGTCGCAAATAGCAATACACCCTTGATGAGGCTCTCTATGTTGTCTCTTGCTTTGGTATCTTTAGTTATCGATTTTTGGATAACTAGAAGTGCCACAACACCTACAACCAAAGCAACAACAATAAGCATAGGTTTTGGTATAGCATCAACCCCAAAAAGTGACGCTAGAACTCCAGCAACCATTACTAAAATCACTGGCAAACCAGTATAAAGGGCACTAAACCAACCATACTGTGTCGCTTGAGAGTGTGTTTTGTGACCACATTGTATCATCTTTAGAGCCTTGTTTTTACCGATGATATATGCGATAAACATCAAAGGCACAAGCCCCCCTAAAAATAATAAAAATATAGATTGTGCTGTCATGCTTCCTCTTTTGTTCTTTGGGGTATTGGTCAAATTTTTTTAAAAAAACTTGACAAGTACCCCGATAGATTGAGACTATCGGGATTTGTTGATTATTTAGCAGGGTTTGTAAGTCCAGCTTTTACCATCTCTGGTGTGATTACTGCAAGAGATTTGATAGTCTCTTGTGTTAGTTTATGTTCATCACTAGGCATTGGTATAAGTCCTATAGTTTTAAGGACACCATTTTCACCAGTCATTGCCTCAGAGCTGTAAAGCTTGATGAACTCTTCAAGACCCTTTGTTTTACCCATGTGGTCTTTTTTCATATAAATGAAGATACTTCTAGCAATTGGGTACTCTCCAGAAGAGATATTTTTTGCATTTGGTTCTACCCCATTTAGAGTAACACCTTTGATTTTGTCACGATTCTCTTCAAGGAAGCTATATCCGAAGTAGCCCATAGCATCTTTGTCTTGTGCAAGTTTTTGTACGATGAGGTTATCGTTTTCTCCGCCAGGGATATATACACCGTCTGTTCTTATTTTTTTGTAAGGCTCTCCATTGTATACAGGGAAGCTTTTTGATGCATGCTCCATAACCATTTCATCAAAAGAGTCTCTAGTCCCTGATGTGCTTGGAGCTCCTATCATTTTGATTTCTCTATTTGGAAGTGTATTGTCAATATCGCTCCATTTTTTATATGGGTTAGCAACAAGTGATTTGCCATCTTTGCTTGGTACTTCTTGGGCAAGAGCCAAAAAGAGTTGCTCAAGAGTCAAATCCAAAGCCTCATTGTCTTTGTTTTGTGCGATAGCGACACCATCGTATCCAACTTTCATCCCAACGATATTTTTGACACCATTTTCTTGACAAATTTCAAATTCAGCAACTTTCATTGGTCTTGATGCATTTGTAAAGTCTGGAGTATTTGAGCCAACACCAGCACAAAATAGCTTCATACCACCACCAGTTCCTGTTGATTCTACTACTGGAGTTTTGTTGCCTGTTGTAGCACCAAACTCTTCAGCAACATAGCTTGTAAATGGATAGACTGTACTTGAGCCAACGATTTTGATTTGGTCATTTGCATTTGCCGATGAAGCGATAGCAGCGACTGAGATGAAGGGTAATAAAAGTGTTTTTGTTGATAACATGAAAACTTCTCCTTTGATTTTTGAAGTGTTGCAATTGTAAGGAGAAGTGGTAACAAAATGGATACATAGCACCTAAAAAGGTGCATTATGTATCGAAAAGTTTTAGAGTATATTTTTAAAGAGGAAAGTCATACCCCAGCCAAAAAATATCACCATCCAAGCTACCATTATTGAAATAGTATAGGTTCCAAGCTTGTTTACCCAGATATCTTTTGAGCCATCAAAAATTCCTTGGGTTTTGCCCACTTTCCAAGCCATAGTAAGCAAATATGCAACACCGACCCCTCCCATCACAAGAAAAGTTGATAAAAACATCAAAAGTGTTGGTATCTCAAGATTAACAGGATAATCATAGATGCTATAGCCAAGTTGTCCCATGATATCATATCTAATAAGCTCTCTTAAGGCAGATATCAATAGTGCTACGATGACCAATACGCCTGTAGTGATATAGCTATTAGTATTTTTTGCACTTAAAAAAAGCAAAACCACTACACCTACAACTGTAGCCAATGACAATGGGTGCAAAAGATACCCAATAGCTATCATCCAAAGGACAAAAGTAGCTGCACTAAGAAGAAGCCCAACAACACTTAGTTTTGTGCCAAGTGAACTTGCGTGACTTATAAACTCTTGTGAAAAATTTTCTCTAGTACTTAAAAATCTTGCGTAGTTTTGTAAAAATATACCAACTACAGGGATGCTTAAACTCACCATAAAGATAAGTCTGAGGATATCTATGTTGAAAGTCCATCCGCTTGTGTCAACAACACCATTTGGTGCGTACATATCCATCCAATCATTTGGCATGATTGAAGTTACTGCGAAGTTGTGCATCAAAATCCCACAAAAAACCAATATACCAAATGAGATTAACCCAATTAGTTTACCGCCACCTTGTGAAGATTTGTTTGCATAGTAGTACCAATAATACATACTATATCCAACAATCAAAGTATAGATAAATATAAACACCCACATTCCCGAAAGTGTGTTTGCAACATACCAATTTGGGTCATAAATCACTTGGGTAAACAGTAGCGGTGCCACTCCAAGCACGATTAAAATAGAAACGCTAATTTTTCCTGTTTGAATCAAGTGTGGTGTCAAGATTTTCCAGTGCGAATCGGTTTTTTGCTTCATTGTTCCATAAAGCGATAATCCCATCGATCCCAAAGCAAGCAAAACAAAAGCAGCGTGCAATGCCCAAGTGAGGACATAAAGTGCTTGAAATACCACAGGATAAAAAGGTACTCCAGCAGGGTCTCTTAGAGCCAATAATATAGATGCGTCCATAATTTCTCCTTAGTATTGTTTTGATACAAGATATTCTGCTATTGCATCATACTCATCTTGAGGAAGCTGTAGTGTAGGCATATAAGGGAATGCACCAGCTCCCATAGCATTTAAAATTCCAATTATCCCGTCTTTGTCAACTCCTTGTAGTCTTGCAGCAAGAGGTCTGAATTTGCCATTATTTTCTAGGGAATGGCAGTTTGAACATGCTATCTTTGTTAGAAGCTCGCCAGCTTCAAGTCTATTTGAATCGGTGATAGTTTTTAGGTTTTCAGGGACAAAAGGGTTGACTTGCAAAAGTCCCTTTTGGGCAATTACAGGGAGTTCACTTTTGATACCCTTGCCAGGGACATCACGACTTACTATCTGATTTGAGTAGATATATTGACCTGCAACATATGGTTTTCTCATTGACTCTCTTAGCTTTTCTCCTGGCCATAATCCAAAGATGAGTATCACACCAATCATCACCGAAGCTAAAGTAGGATTGATAAAACGAGGTTTGAGAATAGCCACTAAGAAATAGAGTGAAAAGACTATTGCGAGGATGATTCTATTTAGGATAACTTCATCTTTTGTTATATTGAATACCGCGTGAGCGTTATCAGGAAGCGTACCCATGTACCACATAAAGAAAAAGAGAGTTATAAATCCACCAAACATTGCTATATAACCCATTTTAACAGTCAGCTCTGCTGAGAGTGATTGGTTCTCTTTTTTTATTGCACTTGCTATAACAAGACCAATTACCCCTGACATCATAATCATAAAGCCAATGCGTAAAAACATATGTGGAAAGGTATTGATACCAAAAAATGCATCACTAGCACTTCCGGTTGCATAGTATGCATCAGTCCCTGGCCACATCATGAAGCTTATAATTCCTATGATTAAAGCAAGCGTTCCTACTGAAGCTAAAGCAAATGTATAGGTGAGTTTTAGGTGAGTTTTGGTATCAATCTTACCCATAAAATAAACAAGTGCAAAAACACCGATCACCTCATAAACAAAAAAGACCCATTCAGTAGCCCACACCCAAACAAAATTGTGTATCAAAGCACTGATTCCAACGGGACTTGCCGCTGTTGCTGTATACCAAATACCAGGACCTGTGATTGAGCCCATGACATATGAAAAAATCAACAAAAACATACCATACTTTTTCATATATGGGTATAGGTCTGTTCTGTTTTCTTTGTACGCCTTATGCGCCAAAAAAGCAAAAAGCATCGCGGCACCAACGGAGGTGTGTGATGCTAAAATATGTATGGTGCCTGTGACACCCATTATCCATGCACTTCCGTACTCTGGAAAATAAAACAATGGAAATTGTCCTATAAAATCCATGCAGTCTCCTTTTTAGATAATTCAGAATCAAATAGGCACACAAACATAAGCGTTTGCCAATCGATTCTTAAAACTATTATATAACTCGAGTATTAAGTAAGTGTTAATTTTATATTTTGTTTTATTTATATATTGTCTATTTTGGATGTCGGGATATTGTGCTATAATCACTTTCAAAAAAAGGATTATAATCATGCCACTTTTAGATAGTTTTTGTGTAGACCATACCAAAATGAAAGCTCCAGCAGTGAGATTAGCAAAAAAGATGCAGTCACCCTGTGGAGATGATATCACTGTTTTTGATTTGAGGTTTTGCAAGCCCAACGAAGAGATTATGGGCGAAAAAGGGACCCATACGCTTGAGCATCTTTTTGCTGGATTTATGAGAGCACACCTCAATAGCAAAAAAGTTGAGATCATTGATATTTCTCCTATGGGGTGTAGGACAGGATTTTATATGTCACTTTTAGGGAGACCAAAAAAGAGGGCAGTTGCTAAAGCATGGAAAAAATCTATGAAAGATGTCCTTAGAGTTACTTCTGCCAAAGATATACCTGAGCTTAATATCTATCAGTGTGGAACTTACAAGATGCACTCACTCAAAGAAGCTCAAGAAATTGCTAGGGGTGTTCTTGAAAAAGGGATAGGGGTTATGAGTAACAAATCGTTAAAACTCAAAGATATCATAGATGCCAAATGAGCTTATACAAACAGATGATGGCACATTTACCCTCTACTCTTTAAAGTACGATGAGTGTTACCACTCTAAGCGTGATGGAGCGTTGAGTGAGTCGCTATATAAGCATGTTGTTCCAGCATTTTCTCAAGTTGCAAAAAGAGATAAAATATCGATCTTGGATATCTGTTTTGGGCTAGGGTATAACACACTTGCTACGATATATTACTGCAAACTACATGGGATTATTACTCCCATAGAGATAGTCTCTCCAGAGCTTGATATGGAGCTTGTAAGAGGATTGGGTAAATTTGCGTATCCAAAAGAGTTTGAACCTTTTTTAGACATCATAGACCAATTAAGCCAAAATCTATACTACAAAGATGGACAATTTGAGATAAAAATTCTCATAGGAGATGCAAGAGATTTATTGCCAAACGTTCCAAAAAAATTTGATATCATCTACCAAGATGCATTTAGCTCTAAAAAAAATATGGCTCTTTGGACACTAGAGTATTTTCAGCAATTACATAAACTCTCCAATCCAAACACCATACTCACAACATACTCTAGCGCAACATCTGTAAGGATGGGACTTTGGGAGAGTGGTTTTTTGTTGTATAAACCAAAAGATATGAATGTTCGCAGTGGCACGATAGCCTCTATCTCCCCTTTGGATTTAGAGCCTATTGATATGGTTTTGAAATGTCAGCGTAATCGTGATGCAAGAAGCCTTAGAGATAGTGATTTAGCCTAAGAGGATATTGGCACAAATCGCACAAGCAGCACTCTCGCTGCGGAGTATAAGGGGTGTTGGAAATCCTATGATATTTTTTGCAAGAGCAATCTCTTCGGCCGTAAAGCCACCTTCGCATCCTATGATAACTGTTTGAATCTCACCTTTTTTTAGCTCGGTGTTGGTAGAAAAATTAAGCAAATAAGCATCAGGGTAGTTTTGTAAAAACTCTTTGATGCTGCTTGAAGTTTCTAAAATCATAGGTTTGCTTCTGCCGCACTGTTGCGATGAAGCTAGGAGTATACGATCTAATCTTGCCATCTCAAGTTTAAAATTTTGTTGGCTTCTAGCACATTTTATAAAGGTGATTTTGCTAACTCCCATCTCATTGAGCATAGGGAGGGTTTTTTCTATATTTTTTGGGTCTATAATGCACCATCCAAGATGGAGTTTTGTTTTTGATTCAATGATAAGCGACTTGTGATCCTCTAGCCTTAGCATAGCCTCTTTTTTATCTACAGATTCAATGCGGTAAGTGTATAAAATGTCATCTTTTAGATTTCTAAGAACTACTGCTTGGTCTTTGCGAAGTCGTCTTGCTTTGAAGAGATAGCGGTGATCTTCTCCGCTAAGTACTAGAGATTCAGAGCCACTTTGGGGATGATAGAGGTACTGCATAGCACTATTTTGATGCAACAAGCCATATAGTCGTTGCTACAAGCAAGAAAATTTCAAGAAGAACAAATTTTGCAGATACTAACGCTATGTTGTTACCATCTTTCCAATATTTTGATATGGTTCGTACCCTTTGTACCTCTAGAATGATAAGGATAAAGGCAACAATACTCATCAAGATTGTACGCAAAGACCATGAGGCACCCATTAGGATAAAAAGAATAAGTCCAGAAAAAATAACCATCCCTAGAAAGGCGGAAAATAGAAAAAAACCACTGCGAATCCATTTGCTGTAAGATTGCTTGACAAGCCAAGGGGTCAATAGATTTACAGATAGTACCACCAAAAGTATTTTGACAATCGCCAAATGGTACATAATCGCTTCTGCTATCATAGGAAAACCTTGTTTGTGAAAGTAAAACTAGATTATACACACTTTTAATATAATCTCTCTAATAGAAGCACTAATGACAGCTTCAAAAACTCAAGCTTTAGAACTTATTGCACAATCTATAATCTCTATTTTTGAAACTATCAAATTAGATATCCTAAAAAGTGTTAATATGGTCTGCGCAAAAGACTTTTATGCTACTAACGATTTGCCACGTTTTGATCATAGTGCCATGGATGGATATGGAGTTTTTTTAGAAGATGAGGGTGGTGTTGTTAGCGTTCAAGAGAGTTGGTATGCTGGGACAAAAGAGGTTCCATCTCTCAAAAAAGGTCATGCGATACGAATATCATGACAGGAGCTCCTATCTCTTTAGGATGCGAAACAATAGTACCGTTAGAGGAGATAGAGTATAAGTCTGATAGCAAAGTGAAGTTACCACAAAAACTCACTCCAAATAGACACATTAGAAAAAAGGGCGAAGAGCTTCAAAGTGGCAAAAAATATCTCTCATGTGGCGATGAGGCAACTTTGTATGGTGGGTATCTTAGCCTTACAAGGTGTGAGTAGTATAGAAGTGTTCAAGCAACAAGGTTGTTGTTTTGAGTACTAAAGATGAGCTAAAACCATACAATTTTGGAGTAATTGGTGAGTTTGAGATTTATGATTCAAATACACCAATGTTTGCATCACGACTTGCTGCACTAGGGTGCAAAGTCGAGATTATACAGAGTCATAGCGATGACTATGATAAGCTTAAAGATACTATTAGTGATGCCATATAGAGGAGATATTTTCTTTTGAGTAGTGATAGAGCTAGCATTGGCGATAGAGATATGATGCGAAAAGTACTTGAAGTTTTATGGGGTAATCTAGTTTTTGACAAAGTAGATATCAAGCCAGGAACACCAAATCATTTGGTTTTAACAAATGTTTACCATCTGCATACGCTTATTGCAACTAAAATAGACTCTAGTTGCCGCATAAAAAAGGAGAAATAGCGTTATTTGGGCTTTTTTGATCAATATTTCTTCTATCCACTTACCAATCAATCACCAAATCAAGTAACATCATTGCATCTTGAAAATAGTTTGCTTATTGCAAATCCAGAAATAGAGTTTTTTGAGGCAAACGAAAATATTGAGATAATCTTATTGAAAAGGTAGTGATTGAAGTAGTCCCCACAAAAGGGGATTTAAAAAGGTAGATTAGAATGTAGTGATATATTCAGCCAGAGCATCAATATCAGAATCACTTAGAGCTGCCATTTGACCTTTCATAAGCATACCATTACCTGCAACATCTCTTGTGCCGTTTTTGTATTCACGCATTTTAGATGCTAAATCATCTTTTGATTGACCAGCTAACAGCGCACCTTTGCCAAGAGCCAATGTTTTTCCATCAGGACCATGGCATGAAGCACATGTTGCATAAAGAGCTTTGCCTTGAGCTGCACCTGCAGCCCCCTCAGCAGCTTCAGCAGCTTCTTCAGCTTCTTCAGCAGCTTCTTCTACTGCTTCTTCAGCTTTTTCACTAGCCTCTTGAGCAGCTTCTTCTACTGCTTCCTCAGCTTTTTCACCAGCCTCTTGAGCAGCTCCCTCTACAGCTTCTATAGTATCAGCGACAACCTCTTTAGTGGCTTCTACTGCTTCCTCTGCAACTTCTTTTACGGCCTCAACTGCTTCTTGAGTTGTTTCAACTGCAGCTTCTGTTATTTCAGCTGTTGCTTCTTCAACGATTTGTGCAGTTTCTGCTATTTGGCTTGTTGCCTTTTTGTCATCACCGCAACCAACAAATAAAAATGTAGCTGCAGCAAGCGATACGAGTGTTAATTTTTTCATCGAATAATCCTTTAATTTGATTTGGATATGTAATTATACTAGATTTTTGATGGATTTGGGGTTAATTGTTGTGATAAAATTTTATCCCATAGTAACTTATCTACCCATTCATCTTTAATAGTCGAAGAAAAAATAATTTTTTCTAAACTGATCGATCCCATAAGTTCGCTATGTGCATCTTTGTAAAACGATTGAGCATAGCCTGTTTTAGTCTCATGGACAATAACGCTATACACTTTGACCTCTTTTTCACCATTGGTCATCTGAGTCGAGGCTAGAATCTTTTCAAATATGAGATAAAAAATACGGCTAAATTGTTCGGCTGATGGCGAGACAGGAAGTTCTATCCATCTTGCACTGTGTTTTTTTATATCATTGCGGTAACCAATGTCATCCTCGCTCCACAAGGTTATGGCATGGTCAAATGCATCGATAATAGCATGCATGGTGTGTTTGATAAGTCCAAAGTCATAAACCATTTGTCCATTGTCAAGGTAATTAGACTCAAGCAAAATCTCTACCTCGTATGAGTGTCCATGGATATTTTGGCTACATTTTTGTGTTGTGCAACCACGAACAATGTGGGCATTTTCAAATCTAAAAAGTTTTCTGATAATCATTACAAACCTTAATGAGATAATTTTTATCCCATTTTACCATATTCTCTTGAGTTTTGCTAAATTATCCAAGATAGATGAGACTTATTGCCATCACTGCCATACCAGAGCCAACACCCAAAATGGTCGTATGGTCGTCTCCATAGAGTCGAGAAGCCGGTAGTAATTCATCAAGCGATATGTAGACCATCACCCCTCCAATAATTGCAAAAGATAACCCGAGGGTCAAATTACCAAGGAGTGGAGCTAGTACCAAAAAACCAACAAGAGCTCCAATTGGCTCTGCCATACCAGAAGCAAATGCATACCAAATAGCTTTTTTCTTATCCCCTGTAGCACTATATATAGGCAAAGATACAGCAAGCCCCTCTGGGATATTGTGTAGCGCAATTGCAATTGCCATATCAACGCCAAGCTCAATAGAGCTAAGTGTGGCAACAAATGTAGCAAATCCTTCCGGAAAGTTGTGGAGCGCAATAGCAAGTGCAACAAAAATGCCAATTTTTCTTAAAGGCCTTTGATGTTTATCTAAAGCTGTCTTATCTAAAGAGCATATATTGTGTTCAATCTCTTGAGTGTGATGAGGATTGATATTGTCAGGCACTAATGAATCGATGAAATATGTGAGGATAAATCCTACGAAAAATATCCCAGTCCCAATCAACATGGCGTTTTGTGTGGTATACAAAACATTAAACTCATCAATCGCTTTTGGAAGAATTTCAACAAAGGATATATAGAGCATAACGCCAGCAGAAAAACCCAGCCCTATAGAAAGAAATTGGAGATTGTCTCTTTTAGAGCTAATTGCTATGAAGCCACCAATGACAGAGGAGATGCCTGCAAAAAAAGTTAATCCGAATGCGATTAAAAAAGTACTCAAATTTATATCTTCATACATTTCAATCTCCACTAAACACCTTGGGAGGTATCAAAAATCCGTATATGCAATCTATCGCTATAGGTGTAGCCATGACGCATACAAAATTGAAAAACTGCTATATCATTTTCTTCTAAGGCATTTTGACTGTATCCAACAGGCATGCAGTATATATCAATTGGTTTGTATCTAGAAGTGATATCAAGTATCTCATCATGAGCAGTTGTCTGTATAAGTTTTGCGTCAATTGTAAATTTGAAAAACACCTCGTTTGCATTTGAGATGATTTTTGCAATAGCGTCGTGATTGACCCTTTTTGAATATGGCTCAAGTGAGTTTGAAAGCTTCAAAGAGAGAGCAAATGTTGCATCACGATACTTAGGAAATGTTTCAAAGTTGATATCAATAGTGCCATTTGTCTCAAATGTTATCTTGATATTTTGAGATACAAGCCAACAAATGAGCTCATAAAATTGACTATCTTGGTGGTAGATGAGTGGTTCTCCGCCAGTGATTACGATGTGGGGGTTGAAACCTATGGTAGAAAATTCATTTTTTAGTTTATCTATGAGGTTAGTTGCATCATGAATCTTTTGCCACGATGGAGTAAATTCTCTATCGACCGCAAAAAATGTATCACAACCAAACCTCTCCTTATCCCCTATACTATAGCAGGTTTTAAATCCTGGACAGTTCAAGTTACAACCACCAGTTCTTAGAAAATACGAAGGTCTTCCTGCATATTTCCCCTCTCCTTGAAGAGAGAAAAATGTCTCAACGATATAAAACATCATCCCCCCCGTTTGATAAAAAGCCCGTTTTGAAAGCTCTTGAAAAGTTAGTAAAATATCTTACGCTACCCACACAAAAAGGTTTTTTAGGCATGCAGTACTGACATCTAAAATTGCATCGCTCAGCAATAGAAACCCCAAGATAGTTGACTTTTTGTCCGTACCCATTTATAAGCATAATGCTCCATTTTAAAAAATCTAACGACCAAAACATAGCATATAAAAGATAAAGAGGAGATAAGAAAATCTAATAATATGATGATTAAGAATCAAAAGGTAAAAAAGTAATTACTTCCAAAAAGGTTTAACCCCTTTTGGAAGATGGAGATTTAGTGCAAATCTCTCCAGTGATGTTTTTTCCAAAGATAAGCAAGGATTGAGAAGATTACAAAAAATCCAATTACCCATGGTCCTAGAGCCTCTCTGTGTTTTTTACTAGGGTCACCAATCTCTGTTAGGTATTCATGAACTTTGTCGTATCCCGCTTGAGATAAACCAACTCTTGGCATTGATGTACCTTCAAGTTGAGATTGTGGATTTTCCACAAAAGTCTCAAGGAAGTGAGTACTTCTTGCTCTAATAATCATCGATAAATCCGGAGGTAATTTCCCCATGTATGCCTCAACAAGCTCTTGCTCTTGAAGTACTTTTATTTTGTATGCTAGTTCATCTTTTTCATCAGTAAATGATGGAGTTTCGCCTAATTGTGTGATTTTTGAATACCGCATTGCATGACATCTAGCACACGCTTCTTCATAAGCAGCTTTTGGTGTAACATCGCCTGCTTTTTTAGCTAACATATAAGCAACAACATCTGCGATTTGTTGCGGGTCTGAAACCATTGCAGTGACACTCCCCATTGGGTGCATCATGGTATTTTCATACTTGTGGTCTACATTTGATGCCATAGCCGGATCTTTGATAACTGCAATGAGGTATCGCTTGTCATAAAGTGCACCAGCGTGATCAAGATTTGGTGGGATAACTCCACCCATATTGACTCCAGCTCCATTGTGACATGCTAAACATGTTCCAAATACCGCCTGACCATTTGCTACATTTCCAGGTATTTTGGCAATTTTGTCAACTTCACTCCAAAAAGCTTTTTTTACTTCAAGTCTTGCTTGTGCTTTTGCTACATTTCTTCCACTTGCTTGAGCCTCTTCTAGTGCTTCAGTTGCCTCTTGAATATCAGCAGTCCCATCGTATGTAAAATTGTATCCTTCTACATCCTTGTGCATTACTGAGTGTGCATACGGCTCTACTCCATAATAGGTCAACAGAGCAAAGAAAACAACTACTGCTAAAATTTTTAATTCTCTCATTACCATGCCTCCTTATAGCTTTTTCTCAAGTTTTGTAATTAGAATCAAGGCAGGTCCGAGCAGCAAGAAAATAATTGCCGAGATTGTACCTAAGGTATTGTATATCCCCTCTGGTGGTAATTTGCCCAAAACTGTTAATGCTATCATGTCAAGAACCAAAATCCAGAACCACCAGAAGAAAAGACCTCTTTTGTGTGCTGGAGCAACATTTGGGCTTCTGTCTATCCATGGAAGCAAAAAGAATGCAATTTGTGCGATACCAAAAGCAATTAAACCTGGATCCTTAGGGAATGGTCTCAATATCTCATAGCTCCACAAGAAGTACCATTCAGGATAGATATGTGGTGGAGTTTTTAGTCCATCAGCTGGATCAAAATTGACAGGATCCATAGCAAAATCAAAGTGGTAAAATACGAGATAGAAAAAGAGTATAAAATATATACCAAGTACAAAGACATCCTTGCTTAAAAATACTGGATTAAATGGGATTACTTTTGACTCTTTTTTATTCCCTTCCTTGTAAAGTCTTGCAGCTTCATCAAAATCAATATCTTCACCATCTTGATTGTTTACATGTGGGATTCTCAAAGTAGCAAAGTGAAACACGATAAGTCCCATAATCACAAGCGGAATCAACAATACATGAAGCGTAAAAAATCTAAGCAAGAAGGCATCACCAGGAACATAATCACCTCTTATCCATTCTACAAGTCCTGTAAGCTCAAGTGAACCAGCTTCAAAAAGATTAGTGATAACCATACCAGCCCAATAACTCATTTGTCCCCATGGGAGCATATACCCACTAAATGCTTCAGCAGAAAAAGCTATAAACAAAAGCATACCAGAGAGCCATATCATCTCTCTACCTCTTTTGTAAGAGCTATAGTATATCCCTGTTAACATATGGATATAAATAATCAAGAAAACTAAAGATGCAGCGACACCATGAATATGTCTCCATAGCCAACCGTAGCCAACTTCTGTCATGATAGTATAGTTTACACTATCAAAAGCCATATTTATATCTGGCTTGTAATACATCAAAAGAAATATTCCACTAACAACGAGCAAGCCAAAAGTAGCTGCTAGTACCATACCCATTGCCCATAAAAAATTGATATTTTTTGGGATCCAATACTCTGTAGAGAGTACTTTTTTTACTGTATTAATAGCTAAACGATCATCGAGCCATCGGTTTGAAAAAGGTTTTGCGTTTTCGTCAAAATGTGCCATTTGTTATCTCCTCCTTATGCTGTAAGACCAGCTTCTTTCATTTTTAGATATTCTGGTCCCTCTTCGCCAAGTACAATTTTGTTGCCGTCAATTTTAAAAGGGGGAATAACCAAAGGACTAGGAGGTGGGCCAAATGTTTCGCGACCACTTGTATCAAATTCGCCACCATGACAGGCACATCGGAAAAGCTTTTCAGCTGGCAAATAAGCAGGGATACATCCTAGATGAGTACAGAGACCAATTGATACATGGTATCTAGCCCTACCTACGACTACATCTCTATCATCAGCTTGCATGTCTGATGTTTTTTTGAGGATAAATATTGGCTTTCCTCTCCATTTTTGGACATTGAGTACATTCTCTTTTGCCACACTTAAATCTACAGTGGTAAATCCAGCTGCTGCAACACTAGGTAGCGGATCCCAGCTCCGCTTCATTGCATACAATGCTGCGATACCACCAAGTGCGGTAAATCCGCCCAAAGCCATACCCATGAAGTCTCTTCTACTACTCATTGTATTCCTTTAAAAAAATTTAATTTTAAATTATAAGCAAAAAGGTTTTAAACTTTTATAAAATTTGCTCTTGAAAAAGTGAAAAAATATCACAGCTTATACTATTTGTGACTTGATTGTCAAATTTGATGGTTTTAGATATTAAATTATCCATTGAATTAATATCGGATAAATTTATCAAGTCGATCTCAAATTTTTTTAGCATTGTCAAGATGCACTTTTGAAGTGGTGCTTTTGGTGCATATCCAACAATCGCACCTGTTGTTTTTGCCTCTAAGGCACATTGCAAAGAGGTGGTGACAACATGGCTCGAAGAGGGGATAATATCTTGATACTCTTCAGATTCGTATACATACTCAAAACTCTTTTTTAGCTCTTGTTCGTAGTCTATAAAAAAGTAATGCCCAAGAAGGAGTTGAGCCCCAATCTTTTGGAGTGGTTCTAGATACTTGGATATCTCTTTTTGGGGGTCACTGTCACCTCCAAAAAATAAAACCCTATCTATCTTAGGAGTCTTAGTCCCATAAGCGCTATCAACGAATAGTCCATTTTGAGACCATGGATTTATGACTACTTCATTATATAGGGGCTTTGTGTCGCAGTCTGGAGCGATGATAAAAACTTTGTAGTCTTTGCAAAATCTCTCAAAACCCAGAGGTAACTCTTCGTTTGAGTCTATGATGACACTATCATTTAGCTTCAGTACCAAATCCAAATCGTGGATTGTTTCTATATTGAGAGCATCTCTAAGTCCTAGTTGCTCTTTGGCTACAAGTGCTGCTCGAAAATCATTGACCAAAAGTTTACACTCAATTCCTTGACTAGCAAAAGCATTTATGCAGGCAACTCCCCGTCTTAATCTATCAAGGTTTGCTTTGTGGCTAGTGTGTGCATAATAGTAGAACATCACTTTTCCTCTCTTGAACGATTTTTTTGTTCCATTTTGATATAGATATGTATTATCTCTAGAGCCGCTGGAGTGATACCTGATATTTGTGAGGCAGCTTGAAGGGTATTGGGGGTGAAACTTTGTAGTTTTTCAACAATCTCATTGCTAAGACCTGAGACTTTTTTGTAGTCAAAATCGCTTGGGATTTTTATAGAGAGCATCTCTTTCATCTTGCTAATTTGATTTTGTTGTTTGTCTATATATCTGCTATATTTTGCATCTATGAGAATCTGCTCTATGACTTCATCGCTATATTTTTCAAATTCGGGCAAAAGTGCAAGAAGCTTCCCTTTGTCAAAGTCACCTCTACCTATCACATCTATCCAGTATGTTCTATCATTGATTTTGATTTGTCCGATAGATTCTAAAGTTTGCAGAAACTCTTTTGTTGGTGTGACACTTTGTGTTCGTAGATACTCTATAGCTTCACTTATGGCCTCTTTTTTTGCCTTTACTTTAGTATAATGTTCTTTGGATAGCAATCCAAATTGATACCCATAATGGGACAATCTAATATCTGCATTATCTTCTCTAAGTAAAAGCCTATATTCAGCGCGACTTGTAAACATTCTATAAGGCTCTTTTGTCCCTTTGGTAACTAGGTCATCTATAAGCACTCCGATATAAGCTTCATCACGCCTTAGGATAAAAGGCTCTTTATTTTGCAAGCTTAAAGCAGCGTTTATTCCCGCCATGATTCCTTGAGCTGCTGCCTCTTCATATCCTGTGGTTCCATTGATTTGTCCTGCACAATAAAGTCCTGAGATTTTTTTTGACTCAAGTGTATGCTTGAGTTCTGTTGGTTGGATGAAGTCATACTCTATGGCATATCCATACCGAACTATCTTGGCATTTTCCATCCCATTGATGGAGTGAATCATTTTGAGTTGTACATCTGTTGGGAGAGATGTGCTCATCCCGTTGATATAAAATTCATTAGCTTCTATGGTTTGCGGTTCAACAAATATCTGGTGTCTTTCTCGATGACGAAATCTAAAAACCTTATCTTCAATACTAGGGCAATATCTAGGACCAACTCCCTCTATCTGGCCAGAAAAAAGTGGTGCTCTATCAAAGTTTGTCTCTATGATATGGTGGGTATTTTCATTGGTATAAGTAACATAACAAGGGAGTTGAGTTGGTTTAAAAGAGTCTCTTGGTGTTCGAAAAGAAAAAGGGATTGGTGGAGTGTCACCATCTTGAGCCTCCATGACATTTAGGCTTATGCTTTTGGCATCTATCCTAGCGCAAGTTCCTGTTTTGAGTCTGCCTATATTAAAACCTAAAGAGCGCAAATTTTGTGCAAGTCCAATTGAGGAGAATTCCCCTTGTCTTCCTGCTTGTTGTTTTACATCACCGATATGGATAAGACCACCTAAAAATGTCCCTGTAGTGAGGATAACCTTTTTTGCATAATAGGTGTTGCGAAGTTGTGTCTTTACCCCATCGATAGTGCCATTTTTTATGAGTAGTTCTTCAACAATCTCTTGCTTCACCTCTAGGTTTGGGGTACTGAGTATTACATTTTTCATGTATATTCTATATCTGTCCATGTCTATCTGGGCTCTACTGCCTCTGACTGCTGGACCTTTTGAGGCGTTGAGTGTTCTAAATTGGAGACCTGTGGCATCAGTGGCAAGACCCATTTCTCCACCTAGAGCATCTATCTCTTTGACTAAATGCCCTTTAGCAAGCCCCCCAATAGCAGGATTGCAACTAGAAGCACCTATTTGTTCTGCTAAAATAGTCACAAGAAGTGTTTTTGCGCCCATTTTAGCGCATGCAAGGGAGCTTTCAATTCCTGCATGACCTCCACCAACTACTATCACATCATAGTTCATTTTTTCCTACTTTTTGCTATAATTGCGCAATTATACCGCAAAGAGATTAATATGTTTACAGGACTCATAAGAGAGATAGCCAATGTCAAAAGCTACACTAATAACACCCTTTCATTGATAGCAAAACATAAGGTAAATTTGGGTGATTCGATTGCTGTTAATGGTGTTTGTTTGACAGTAACAAAAACCTACAATGATGGCTTTGCTGTTGAGCTTGCTCATGAGACTAGAAGTATCATTGACATACAAAGATTTCAGTCAAAAGTCCATATTGAGCCTGCAATGAAAATGGGTGAGAGATTTGAAGGGCATATAGTCCAAGGACATATCGATTGTTTGGGTATAGTCAAAAGTATCACTAAAAAAGAGAATGGCGCAGATTATATCATCCATGTCCCACAAAGATATATTGCTTATATCGTCCCTAAAGGCTCAATTGCTATAGATGGCGTGAGTCTTACGGTAAATAGTGTATTTGATGATAGTTTTAGGCTTACTATCATACCCCATACTACAAATCAAACACTTATAGGTGGATACAAGATTGGCACCAAAGTGCATATAGAGACAGATTTTTTTGCAAGATACATCGCTCATATTTTAAATCATAAGTCAAAAGATAAATCTTTGTCATGGGCAGACATAGAGCAGATGCATGCACTCTACTAATTTTTTTGATTTTATTCCACCTAAAATTGATGAAGATTTTAAAATCTTATTGGAGCATAAAGGTGTCAAGATTTCTCGAATCGTAAGCTCCGACAAGATAGATTCCAAAATTTATAATCAAAACGAAGATGAGTGGGTATTGCTCCTTGAAGGAGAGGCGTTACTTTTGGTTGATGGAGTTAGACATATCCTAAAAAAAGAGAAATGATGTTGATTAAAGCACATGTCCCACACCAAATACTATCGATTTCAAGTGGTGCTCTATGGTTAACTGTCCATTTTTCTCAAGAGAAATAGAGACGATAAATCGTTTTTTTTACTATTTTTTAAATATTTTTGGATATAATTAACACCTTAAATTTTGCTATCTTTGAAATGCGTTAAAAGTAGATTGTAGCGCGCCCAAGAGATTCTTGCGGAAGGATGCCTAAGCATCAGAGTAGGTCAGTTGCCTAACATAAATATATAAAAACAAAAGGACAAACATGAAAAAAGATCTTCATCCAAATTATATGAACACAAAAGTTACTTGTGCTTGTGGCAATAAATTTGAAGTAAAATCTGACAAAGAAGAGTTGAGCATCGACATATGTAGTGCTTGCCATCCATTTTTTACAGGTTCAGAAAAAATTGTTGACGCAGCTGGTCGTGTTGATAAATTTAAGAAAAAATATAATCTTTCTTAATCACAATTGCGCAACACCTCTAAGTGTTGCATAACTTATGCTTACACTTATCCCCACACCTATTGGAAATCCTGCTGATATTACCATAAGAGCTATGCGTCTTTTTGAAGAGGCAGAGCTATTTTTATGTGAAGATACACGCAATACCAAACACCTCATGAAGCTACTTGAGGAGAGATTTAAAATGCAATCTCCCACAGCCAAATTCTTATCATTTCATGAGCATAATGGCCATGAGAGATTGATTGAGATAGCTCCTGAGCTAGAAAATAAAAATGTTGTGTATGTAAGTGATGCCGGGATGCCTGTGATTTCTGATCCGGGGCAAATATTGGTTGCTTATTGTCAAGAGAATGGTATCTCATACGATGTTCTCCCTGGAGCCAATGCCGCTTTGACTGCATATGTTGCTAGTGGGCTTGATAGCGGTACTTTTTGTTTTATGGGATTTTTGCCACAAAAAGGCAAAGATAGAGCAAAAGCACTCAAAAAAGGATTAGACCAAGAGTGCCCTGTAATTCTTTATGAGGCGCCACATAGATTAGAGAAGTTGCTTAGTGAGATTTTAGAGCTTGATGCAAATAGGGAAATTTTTTTGGCAAAAGAGCTTACCAAAAAGTATCAAAAATATTATATTGGCAACGCAACTACTATCCTAACAAAACTCAAAGATATAACCATAAGAGGTGAGTGGGTAGTGGTTTTGCAAGGGGCAAGCTCGAAGCCACTTTATGAATCAATTGACGAGATAATAGCTCTTTCACTTACAGCAAAAGAGAAGGCAAAATTACTTTCACAAATAAATGGAAAAAGTATCAAAGAGTGCTATAGTGAGATAATAAGATACAAACAAATTTAAAGTAGATTTCTTGCGCCAAAAATCTTTTTAAATTAATTGTATTAACTTTGAAGCCATACATATCTTTTATACAGCTAAAATAAGGTAAAATTTATTTTATGATTATTTATGGAAAACATGTATGCTTTCATATACTTACACATCATCGATCTATAGTCAAGAGAGTATATGTGGCGAAAAAAGGTATTCTGCCTCAAAAACTCTTTCATGACTATCATTCAAAGATAAAGTTTCTTGAAGAGAAATGGGCGATATCGATGAGTAAGGGTGGTAATCATCAAGGGGTTTTGGTTGAGGTGGATGAGTTTGTAGAGTGTGATTTTGCCCAATTGAAAAAAGAGAATTTTCTTTTGGTACTTGATGGACTCACTGATGTTGGAAATATTGGTGCGATTATACGAAGTGCTTATGCATTGGGTGTTGAAGGGGTGATAGCTATGGGAGTAAGACAACTCAATTTTGCAGCGATTGCAAGAACTAGTTCCGGAGCTTTTTTTGATATCCCTTTTATGGTTGCACCAAAAGAGTTGGATGTATTACATGAGTTATCGCAACAAGGTTTCGTCTCTTATGGGGCATCTATGGAGGGTGTTGCGATAGGCAAAATCGCATTTGCTCCAAAAAAAGTTTTAATCTTAGGCAATGAAGCTAAGGGGCTCTCCAAGAAGACGCGTCAAAAATTGCACCATTTGGTCTCTATCCCAATGAAGCACGATTTTGATTCTCTCAATGTGAGTGCCGCTGCGGCAATTTTACTACATAGGATGAATGATGCAATTTGAAGAAATTTTAGAAGAGAACGGCATGCCGAGTATTCACAAGCAGACCAAAATATCTATTGAGCATTTAACAAAATTGTTTGCTCGTGACTTTTCTGGTTTGAAAAAAGTTCAAGCATATGGCTTTTTATCTATTTTGGAGCGTGAGTACGATGTAGACTTGAGCGACATCAAAGAAGAATGCGAATCTTATTTTGCACCAAGTACTAACGAAGCTGAAACAATCATTGCATATCCACCCCCTGAAAAAAAATTTAAAATGTTTTGGATATGGTTTATACTAGCTGGTGCCTTAGTGGTTTTTGGATGGTGTTTTATGAGAAGCAATTACCTTAAGTCTTCGATTGGTGAGGCAAAAACGAGTATCCAAACAAATCAATTGTCACTATTGGTAGAGCAGGATATGCTCCAATTGGAGACTCAAACTAGCTCAAAAGATGAGATTGAAGCTAAAGGGGCAATTGATATAAATTCAACAGAAGATATCAATAGCACCATGTTGCAATCAGCTGTAGCCGATGTAGATACCTTAGGGGCAACGCCTGATTTTGTACAAATAGTGCCCGTGAAAAAACTTTGGTTTGGTCTAGTAAATCTAGACACAAAAGTTGTAACTGATCAAATTATTGATGCACCATTTGAATTTGATATAACCAAAAGTTGGCTTGTTGCAACAAGTGTGGCACCATTTACCTTGAAAAGCTCAGATGATGAGAGAATGTTTAATGATATTAAGTCGCACTATTTCCATATTGATAAGTTTGGAGCAAAAGAGATTACAAAAGATGAATTTGTTTCTCTAGGCGGATCAAAACAATGGTAAAATAGTACATAAATTTCATAAAGAGAAGAAAAAATGTTTGATGAAATACAGTTTGACAAGATAAACAGGCTTCCTAAATATGTCTTTGCAGCAGTAGGAGACCTCAAGATGGCAGCTAGAAGAGCAGGCGAGGATGTGATAGATTTCTCGATGGGAAATCCAGATGGTCCAGCATTTAGACCAGTTGTAGACAAACTCATTGAGACTGCCAACAAGCCTCATACCCATGGTTATAGTGCATCCAAGGGGATTTATAAACTGCGTGTTGCCATGAGCAATTGGTACAAACGAAAGTACAATGTAGACCTTGACCCAGAGAGTGAAGTAGTAGCTACTATGGGGAGCAAAGAGGGGTATGTGCATCTAGTGCAAGCTATCACAAATCCTGGTGATGTTGCTATTGTCCCAGATCCAACTTACCCGATACACGCATATGCTTTTGTATTTGCAGGAGGGGGTGTAGAGAAGATGAGACTTCATTTCAATGAGGAGAATTTTGAAGTCGATGAAGATAGATTTTTTGAAGATTTAGAGCATGCACTAAATAGTTCGATGCCAAGAGCGAAATATCTCATTGTCAATTTTCCTCATAACCCTTCAACTGCCACTGTAACATCAGAGTTTTACAAAAGACTTGTCGCTTTGGCATACAAGGAGAGATTTTATATCATCTCAGATATTGCTTATGCTGATATTACATTTGATGGCTACAAAACACCCTCTATCCTTGAGGTGGAAGGTGCAAAAGATGTCGCCGTAGAGTGTTTTACTCTCTCAAAAAGCTACAATATGGCAGGATGGAGAGTAGGATTTGTCGTCGGTAACTCAAAACTAGTTGGAGCATTGCAAAAATATAAAAGTTGGATAGATTACGGTATGTTTACCCCTATTCAAGTAGCAGCAACTGTAGCACTTGATGAGCATGGAGATCTAGTGGAGTCACAAACGATTCAAAAGTATAAAAAACGAAGAGATGTTCTCTTAGAAGCTTTTGCAAATGTTGGATGGAAAATGGGCAAACCTAATGCTAGTATGTTTATATGGGCAAAAATTCCAGAGCAGTTTAGGCATCTAGGGAGTTTAGAGTTTTCTAAGCTTCTCTTGATGGAGGCAAATGTAGCAGTAAGTCCGGGGATTGGATTTGGTGAGTATGGAGATGAGTATGTTCGTATAGCACTCATAGAAAATGAAAATCGTATACGCCAAGCGGCACGCAATGTCAAGAAATTTTTTAGCGAATACAAAGGGTAGTTATATATGGTCAAGGTAGGTATTTTGGGTCTAGGAACTGTAGGGGGAAGTGTTGCAAGGATTCTTCAAGATAATGCAGATATTATAGAGGCTCGCAGCGGTAAGCGGATTGTAGTGAAAGCTGGAGTTGCACTAGAGCAAAAAGATTTTGATTTCCCAGTGACAAGCAATGTTGACGATGTCCTTGATGATCCAGAGATTGATATCATTGTTGAGGTGATGGGA
>DSAK01000183.1 GCA_011372825.1 Campylobacterota bacterium
CTCTTTGAGTACAGCTTCTATAGAGTTTTTTGTATATTTTGAAAAGAGTGGACGAAATATAGTGTTGAGTGTTTCGATGATAGTGATATCAGCTTTTACTTGCTCTTTTATCCCTAGTCGTCTTAGTTTTACTGCCACTTTTGTTCCATCTGGTAAAAATGCAGCATGGACTTGCCCTATTGATGCTGAGGCGATCGGTTTTTGTTCTATTCTTTCAAACGGGGATTTGGTTCCAAATGCACGAGAGTATACAGTATCAAATGAATCCTGATTCATAGGTGGAAGTTTGTCGTGAAGCTCTTTGAGCTGATCAAGATATTCAGTAGGGAAAAAATCAGCCCTTGTTGCTAGAACTTGAGCTAATTTTACAAAACTAGCGCCCAGTTTTATAACACTCTCTTTGAGTGCATTAGGACTAAGTGGGCGGAGTCCTAAAAAATGTGACTTTCCTTTTATGATAAGGTAAACACTCAAGAGAAATAAAAAAACAAGATAGACCCTTTTGGGGCTATAGTAGCTTAATCTTTTGATTGAAGCTCCTCTTTGAGCTTTTGGATATCCTCTTTCGTTGCTAGACCTAATTCGTCCATAATCTCACGAAATGAAGATTTGATTTTGTCTTTGAGTACATCTTCCTCTTTGGCACCCTTTTCTTCTAGGGATTTTAAAAAACTTTTTGCATCTTCGGTTTTAATCTTCCCTTTCTCTTCAAGCTTGTTTAATTCTTCTTCAATTTTTTCTTTGAGTAGAGCAAATGTACCCATGCCGATATTGGAAAATTCTTTTAACATAGTTGACTCCTTTTTAAAAATTATAGCCTTTTTACCTCAAAAATAAAAGGGGCACAGAAGCCTCGATTAGCATCTGATGGGTTACGCTTCCAAAAATGATATTATGCCAAGCACCATGTCCAAATGCGCCCATGGCTATAAGGTCGATTTGATTTTCTTTTTGGTATTTTGTAATTTCATCCACAGGGTCACCATGAAGTAAAACAAAGTTTGCATTAAGATTTGCGCTAGAGAGTCTCTCTTTCGCTTCTTGCAGGGCTTGATCGTTGTTTACACTTATAATATCTCGTTGAACATCTCCCAATAAAGGACGCGAAACAATCGCATCAAGTGCTTTTTTGCTTGAGTTTGAGCCATCATAAGCTATAAGTACTTTTTTAATTGGTTTATGCGAACCATTGATAAGTATGATTGGTATGTGGAGAGATTTTAGGATATTTTCTACTTGTTTGCCTATGGGGATATTTTTGTTTTCGCTATCTTGACCCTTGAGACCTATAATGACAACTTTTGCTTCACGCTCTAAATCTAGTAGCGACTCACTAAGTAATCCATGTCTATGAGCAAGATTGACATCTTCAAACCCTTTTTTTGATGCATACTCTTTAAGTGAAATTAAAAGCTCTTTGCCATGCTTGACTTCTTGTTTGCTTTGCTGTTCATCTTCACTTGTAAGTTCTTCAAGGAGATTATCTCTTGAGCCTAAGCCAATTGCTCCAGAGAGATTAACTTTGGCGTAAGTATTTTTTTCTATTATGTGCAAAAGCGTTAATGGCAGATTGTGAGTTTTTGCAAGCTCTATTCCATAATCACACACCGATTGTGAAAGTTTTCCTCCATCTATGCATGCTACTATTGTCATATTAATGCCCTCCCATAATTTTTTCTATCTCTTCTGGATTGTCGTGTATTCCAAATCGGTCAATGATGGTTGATGTTGCTTCATTTTGACCAATTATCTCAACTTCAGCACCTTCGCGTCTCAATTTGATAACTGCTTTATCAAGTGCATAAACTGCTGATATATCCCAAAAGTGAGCTCTTGAGACATCTATTATAACTTTATCTAAAACCTCTTTAAAATCAAAAGACTCATAAAATTTTTCACTACTATTGAAGAATACTTGTCCCACAAATTTGTACACTTTTTGAGTTTTATCTGCATTGTACTCGGTTTCAAAGTACATAAAGTGGGAGATTTTATTTGCAAAGAAGAGTGATGCTAGTAGTACCCCTGTAAGGACTCCAAGGGCTAGATTGTGTGTGCCAACTGTAACAATTACTGTGCCTAGCATAACTATATTGGTTGAGAGTGGCAAGGTGCGTAGCCGCTTTATGGACCCCCAGTCAAATGTTCCAATTGCAACCATTATCATTATAGCTACAAGTGCCGCCATTGGGATGACTGTCAAAACATCTGCTAAAAAAACCACCATGACAAGGAGATAGATTCCAGCTAAAAAACTAGAAAGCCTTCCTCTACCACCTGATTTGATATTGATGATAGATTGACCTATCATTGCACATCCCGCCATACCACCCATAGAGCCTGAAGCGATATTTGCTATCCCCTGACCCCTTGCTTCTTTAAATTTATCACCTTTTGTATCGGTAAGGTCGTCGATAATTGTTGTTGTCATAAATGACTCCAAAAGACCTACGATTGCAAGTGCAAAAGCATATGGAAATATGATTTTGAGTGTTTCAAAATCAAGAGGTACATCAGGCCATAAAAATATTGGCAAGGTATCAGGCAGTTGCCCCATATCGCCAACTGTTCGTACATCCCACCCAACAAAATAGACAAAAATAGTAAGAATTATTATTGTTACAAGAGGAGATGGAAGTATTTGACCAATCTTTGGTATATAAGGAAAAAGATAGATTATCCCAAGACCAATAGCTGTTAGCACATAAACATGCCATGTGACATTGGTTAGCTCAGGGAGTTGCGCCAAGAAGATGAGGATTGCAAGAGCATTGACAAACCCAACAACAACCGCTCTTGCTACAAAGCTCATAAGTTTATGGATACCGATATATGATAGAGCTATCTGAATCAGACCTGTTAAAATAGTAGTAGCTAGGAGATACTCAAGACCATACTCTTTGACCAAAGTTACCATCAGAAGTGCCATCGCTCCAGTAGCAGCACTGATCATCCCTGGTCTACCACCAACAAAGGATATAACGACAGCGATACAAAAAGAGGCATAAAGTCCAACTTTTGGATCTACTCCAGCAATGATACTAAAGGCAATAGCCTCTGGGATAAGGGCAAGGGCGACAACTATTCCAGCAATTGCATCACCTCGAATATTACTAAACCACTCTTTTTTTAGTTTTTGCATATGTTGCCTTTATCGAAAATTAAGTCGAGATCTTATCGTACTCCTAGTTATACATAAGAAAAAATGGTATATTAAATAGTCGCTTTTAGAATATATTCAAGTTCATAGTCATTTTGAGCAATATACTCGATGTCCTCAATGGCCTCACCATTGCATGCAAATAAAATCTCATCATCTAGTTGAAGTTCGATTTGGGGCTGTGGCAAAAGATATGATTTTTTATTTCTCCATAGTAGGAGAGGTTTTATACGGTTATATTCGTGGTGATTTGCCCTTGAACGCAAGAGTGTATCAAGATAGATTGCCTCTTTGCTGTTGATTTTTTTTGCGATTGCGTAAGCATCATTTTCTGTGATTTTGATATCAAAAATATCTGGATTTGGACCTATCTCTTCACGCAATGATTGTGCCAACTCTTGTGCCCACTGCTCATCTTTAGTGCTAATTAGCTCTAAAAATTTATCAGCCATTGGGTGGATAAGTGCATTGATGGTTTTGTGTATCAAGAGGCGTGATGGCATAAAGATATAGTGGATATTTGCATAATGGAACAAAGAGAGGTTTTCAATCTCATTTTCACGCGCTATAGTGACAATGTGTGGGTTAATCTTTCTTGCTGTAGCAAGGAGCGATAGATTTGTAGTATCATCATTAGTACCCGCTATGATAGCAACTGCTTCTTCGATTTTGGCATTTTTTAAAACCTCTTTATCATCAGCATTAGCAAAAATAACTTTTTTTAGCTCCTCTTTCGTAAGAGCCGTACCTATTTTGTTGTCTATCTCTATAAACTCTACAGGCAAATTGTTGTTTGCTAGTACTTGATGGATTTGTTTACCCATGCGACCGTAACCACAGATGATGTAAAGTCCTTTTGGTAAAGTGAAAATCGACGTGTGCAAATCCCCAATTCTGTAAACCCACTTTGTCACTTGATAAAGCGTTGGAGCATTAAGAAGCATTTGAATATGATTTGAGATAATATTAAAAGGGTTTTCTATGATTTCTACACCTAAATCTTGAAGGTTTTCTGTATGGTTATTTGTGGTGGATTTTATAGCTAATGGGATTGATTGGTTTAGAATCTTTGCAGTGAGAGCAATCTTGAGATTTAGGTTGTCATCCTCAAACAAAGAGACAAGCCCTTTACAGTATCTAGATTTGATACCTGCTAACTCAAGTGCATTTGGATCGTATATATCAGCTTGCAATACAGGTATATTTGGTACATAGTTTTCTAAAATCAGCTCATTGACTCGTTCGGTATTTTTTTCAATTACAACAACTCTATATCCCCTTGCAAGAACTTTGCCGATAATCTTTTTTGTTACATTGTTATAGCCTAAGATGATAAAAAAATCCTCTCTTATATTTCGCACCTTTTTTCTAAATCGTGTTTTGGCTATCTCTTGAATGAGAAGTTTGTCTTGTAGGGTAGAGATGAGCGAGCCAATCCCATAAAACCATCCAATGACGGTTATATATATTGATGCTGAAACCCACATCCTTTGCGGATAAGTAAAAGAGTAGGGTGTCTCTCCAAACCCAATTGTAGTTGCGGTATAAGAGATAAAATAAAAAGCATCAAAGATTGTCATTTTATACGGCTCACCATCAGCTGTTACACCATTAAGCGATACAAGACCTGCGATGGCTATCGTGTGAGTTAGAACAATGACGATAAATGGCGCCCGCATTTTCTGAAGCAAGAGCCAAAAGGAGTTGTTGCTCATATCAACTTACCTTTTTGCTTTTAGTGTCTCGCCGATATAGAGGATTACTGAAATTACATTGGCAAGCAATGCTCCACCTGAGAGTGAAATAATCACAGAAGTTATATGCAAATCTATTGATCCGGTATAGTGGGTAATTGTCCACACTGTAGCTGCTGCTATAAGCTGGATGTCTGCCACCAATGAGGTCGCTAAAAGGACTGAGCCAATTTGCGTTTTATCCCCGATTTTAAGTGTTGTTGCAATGAGATTGACAACAATTGCTGCAAAAAGCTCATACTTGCTATGTTGCACAAGCGAATCCATACTTCCATAGAAAAAACCAAAATTGAGTGTCATTGCAAAAATAATAAAAAAACCACTGATGAGTTTATCAAAATTCATCTACTCTCCTTAGGAAAAACATATAAGATATATTGTAGACCAAATAATGTGAAAGGAAGCTAAACTCTCCTTAAGAGAGGAGCTCAAGGTTATGGTTTTTTTGGAGTTATTTTTTCAAGATAATCTGAAATAGCCTTGTCTATACCATGAGTTTGAATCTCTTTAGCTAGTGCTTGAGATGCATTGATATCTTCAGGGGCAAGGGTGCTGGCAAGTTTTTTTTGATTCTCTGTTGCTTTGTTGCTGCTAGAGTTATCAAATGCTGTTGAAAAACTATAGAGTGTAAAAGCGATAATTTTGTTTTGAGGGACACCATATCCATTTTCAAACATCATTCCAAGATTATTTAAAGACCATGGATTGCCTTGGTTTGATGAGAGTATATACCATTTGAGAGCCTCTTTGATATCTTGTTCTATTGCACCTTCGCCTGTTGTGTATAAAAGTCCTAGATTGTATTGTGCCCATGCATGACCTTGGTTTGCAGCTAGTTCAAAAAGTTTAAATGCTTCAGTTTCATTTTTATCGATATTCACTCCAGCCTGCAATAACGATCCAAGTGCATATTGGGCTAGTGGATTGTTTTGTGCTATAGAATCTTTGTACCACTTGACAGCTTGAGTGATATTTTGCTCAACACCAAGACCTCTCTCATAAAACATACCTATATTATATTGACCATTGCTGTTGTTTTGGTTGGCTGCTTTTTGGTACCAATCGAGAGCTTGAGTGATATTTTGCTCTACGCCGTGACCATTCATATACATAACGCCAAGATTGTTTTGCGCATCAGCATTGCCAGCTTGTGCTGCTTGTGTGTAAAGCTTGAGTGCTTCATCAAAATTTTGCTCTATTTGGTGACCAAAATAGTAGTTGTTTGCTAGTTCGTATTGTGCTGCCACATCCCCTTTTTGAGCCAATGCTTGTAGCTCTTCAACACTTTTTTCAGCAACAGATGGTGTTATTTGACTTGTTTGTGTTGTTGATGCTTTGTCTTTGTTTAGCCAAGCAGAAATTGTTTCATATTTAAATCCTACAAAGCCCAATATCGCTAGCACGATTATGATTAAAATTATACGAAGTTTCATATTGCGTTTCCTTTTTAATTGGTATTATACCAAAAAGAAAAATTTATAAAATTACATCCAGCCTTTCTTTTTAAAAATATAAAGAGGAGTTACTGATGAGAGGATCATAAGCCCAATAGCCAATAGGTAGCCGTATTTAAAGTGTAGTTCAGGCATAAAATCAAAATTCATCCCATAAATACTTGCAATGAGGGTAGGAGGGAGAAATATCACATTGACTATCGTAAAGATTTTGATGGCTTTGTTTTGTTCGATGCTCAACATCCCTACAAATATACTTTGGAGGTAGTCAAGTCTGTCAAAATTAAAATCGGTATGTTCGATGAGTGATTTTATATCTTTGAGCATTATGACAACATCATCGGTTGCAATTTTGTTGACATTGGATTTAAGCAACGAGGTGAGAATCCGTTGTTTATCTGTGAGGTTTTCTCTGATTTTCATATTCAGATCTTCAGAAGCCGCTATTTTTTCTAGAATCTCTTCATCATCATTTGTGTAGTCGGTAAATACATGGCGACGCAGTTTAACTATCTCTTTTGAGAGGCTCTCTATAGCATCAGCATCAGCATCTATACGGATATCAAGAATCTGATAGAAGATATCAAATCCATTGCTAAACTCTTTTGGGGATGTCAAAAACCGCTTGCTAAGCTCCTTAAATGTCTCTAGCTCTTTGTAGCGTATCGAGAAGAGTATTTTACTTTGTAGGATAAAAGATACTGTTTCATTGTAAGGTGTTTTATCGTTACTAATCAAAAAGTAGCTATTTATTTCAAGCCTATTGTCCTCTTCCCAATATCTAGAGCTTATCTCAATCTCTTCACTCTCTTGTTTTGTAGGAAAATGTATATCAAACATCTCTTCAACGGTTCGCACTTCAGCCCTTGTAGGGCGGAGCATATCTATCCATACTACATCTTTTACTTTTCCACTCTCTTGAAGAGTCTCTAGATTTTTTATGATTTCTAGTCTACTACTAGTTTTAACAAAACATTTTACCATAGCTAGCTCCATCAATTTGGTTTGATATGATACTGCTAAACACCTAAGAGGTGTTTAAAAAACTTTTTGTTAGCCAAAGTTTGTTACTATTCTTTGACCTTTTGGATCTATTGGGGCTGGTCGAATTTAACTAGCTTGCCTCCTTGAGGCAGAAACGATTACTTTGACTACCAAAGAGGCTTTGCTTCTATTTATAACGATACAATTATACAATTTTCACTAAAAGGTTCACATGAAATTACTCTATCCGTTACCAATAAAAAATGATTTTGTTTTTACATCAACAAGTCGTGATTTTATCGTAGAAGAGATACCTCTTTATCCATTTAGTGGCAAGGGTGAGCATCTGGTATTGAAGGTTCGCAAAAAAGAGTTAACTACATGGGATATGATAGCCATAATTGCAAAATACTTAGGGATAAATAGGCAAGACATTGGTTATGCTGGACTCAAAGATAAACACGCCATGACCTTGCAGTATATATCAATACCCGCAAAATTTGAATCACAAATAAATAATTTTCTCCACGATAGTATTAAAATCCTTGAAATCTCAAAGCATGCAAATAAAATCAAGATAGGACATCTCAAGGGAAACCGCTTTGAGATGCGTCTAAAAAAAGTGCTTGGTGTCCAAAAAGAGAAGCTTGATTCTGGATTAAATTGGATAGAGAAAAATGGATTACCAAACTACTTTGGAGTACAACGATTTGGAACAGAGGGGAACAATTGGGAAGATGGGAAAAA
The DNA here is from genome assembly GCA_011372825.1 of Campylobacterota bacterium. Taxonomy (GTDB): domain Bacteria; phylum Campylobacterota; class Campylobacteria; order Campylobacterales; family Sulfurovaceae; genus BN30871. The sequence continues at coordinate 8,100 of DSAK01000183.1, forward strand.
AATTATAGCAAAAAAGTTAAAAATTGGTGATAAAAAATTACGCGAATTTTTAGTAGGCTCCTACCAGAGCTATCTTTTTAACCAATGGCTTTCAAAAAGGATAGAGATAAGCTTGCTTTTGTCTCAATATACCCAACAAGAGTGTGAAGCGATTATGCAGCTTCCTTTTGATACCCTCAAAGGGACAAAAAAACAGAGTCAATTTTTCAAAATCTTGCATGGTGATGTGATGATGCACTATCCCCACGGAAGGCTCTTTGAGGCAGAAGATATACTTCAAGAATCACAAAGATTCAATGCAAGAGACATCTCCCCAACTGGACTTTTAGCAGGAATAAAAACGACATATGCAAATAGTGGTGCTCGTGTGATTGAAGAGGAGTTCAAAGAGAATATCCCTCTTCAAGGTTCCAGAAGATATGGTTGGATTTGGGCTACAGATATTACCAAAAAATATATCCCTGAAAAGGCACACTATGAGCTTGGATTTGTATTGCCAAAAGGGTGCTATGCTACAAATGTACTAGATTTGTTAAGGGGGGGGAGACAAAACTAGCCGATCGCTTGTCTTTGGGGTAGATGTATTGTCCAAAGGAAAGCGACAAACTAAAAAAGGAGTAATTATGATTTATTGTACTGCAGAATTTGAGGCAAAAGAGGGGAGAGAAGAGGAGCTTTTTTTGATCCTCAAAGGACTTGAAGAGCCAACCCATAAAGAAAAAGGGTGCATAGCATACAAAGTTATGCGTAAGATTGAGAGTCCATTTGCTACTGGAGAGCATGGTGGGATTTTGTTTAATGAGATTTGGGAGAGTTTAGAGATATTTGAAAAACATTGTCAGATGCCTTATATTGTCGATTTTTTTGAGCGACAATGTCTTAGTCCTGACGGGTTAGTAGCTAGGTACAATGTAAATATTTTTGCATAATTAAAACCTTTGCAATTTCGATATAATATAAGTTATCTTATCTAAAACGAGTCTTACATGGGAAAAGAATTGAAGAAAAAGGTAATTAAAAAAGTTGCCAAAAAAGCTGTCAAGAAACTAGCGTAGTTGTCATCAATCAAAATCAAATAGATGTGAGATCGTATAATGGCGGATAGAGGGGGATTCGAACCCCCGGTACTTGCGTACGGCCGCGTTCCAGGCGACTGGATTAAACCACTCTCCCATCTATCCTTGAATGAAGCAGTGGAATTATATCTTAATATATTTTAAGAGAGACTTCGCTATACTTCTACTTCGATAGAGGCGTTGAGGGCAACAGAATCGTTGCTTTGAACGCCTCTTTCTAGACCTGTGCAATAGCACAATAGGGCAACGGGTCAGGATGGGAACATAGCAGCCCACCTTGTTGTGTTGTGTGCCGCAGGTATCTGGGGAGAGGTTATATCTCGCTTTTATTTTTATCCCTTGCTATTAATTTATAATTTGGCTACATTGTTACTATTGAAGGATGATTTTTGAGTTTCATCTTTGGTTTGTTTTTTATTTTTAACCGCTCGTTAGCTTTGGCTTCAAGCCCCTAAGAATACTCTTTAAGTTCCATTTAGTCGCTTCATGACAAAGTGTATTTTACAAAAATAAAGAAATTCTAACGGCAAATCAAACAAACTAAACTGTAAAATGATTGATAAGTGCAAAAGGTCAGCAAGTAGAGAATGTAAGCATTCTTTAATTGTTTGATTTGACTAGAGGCTCTCTAGTCAAATCTTTTTATTCTTGTATGGCAGTAGGGTTGTTTGTTGTGCTTGAAATAATAATCTTGATGGTACTCTTCGGCTTCATAAAATGGGCTATAATCGAAAATCTTCGTAGCGACTTTATACCCTTTCTCTTCTAATTGTAAAATAAGTTTTTTTATCACCTCTTTTTCTTTTTCATCATTGACAAATATTGCAGAGAGATACTGTGAGCCTATATCTGGACCTTGTCCATTTGTTTGTGTTGGATCGTGTATCTCAAAAAATAGCTTTGCAAGGCTTGCATAATCTATCTCTTGGGGATTGTAAACCACTTTGACAACCTCTAGATGTTCAGTGTTGCCATTGCACACTTCGCGGTATGTTGGGTTTTTTGTTTTGCCACCCATATATCCAGAGATTGCCTCCTTGACACCATTTAGTTTTTCAAAGTAGTACTCCACGCCCCAAAAGCACCCACCAGCAAAATATGCCTCTTTGTAAAGTGAAGTATTTACATCTTGTTTGTCAAATGATAGAGATAGTGAATTGACACAATGTCTAGTATTTTTGGAGGTAAATCCTTCTCCTCTGAAGACATGACCTAGATGTCCACCGCAGTTTGCACAAACTATCTCTGTGCGTCTACCATCTTTGTCTGGAATCTCTTTTACAGCATTTGGTATCGCATCATCGAAGCTAGGCCAGCCAGTGTGTGAATTAAATTTTGATTTTGATTCAAAAAGTGCAGAACCACATAGTTTACAGCGGTAGATACCATCTTGTTTATTCTCAAGTAATGCACCGCTAAATGGAGCCTCAGTACCTTTGTCAATCAGGATATGTTTCTCTTGGGGGGTTAAATCTTTGATTCTATTTTCCCATTTTTCCATTGCTATCTCTCCTCCTACTAAGAATATCGGCAAAATCAATAATATATATCTAAACATACTATTTTCTCCTTGAAATACAATAGCAATTTGAGCTTAAATAGTAATAAGAAAAATTTATCAATAAGAATTTATCTATTTTGCAAAAGCTACACTCCTATACTTGCCATAATTTTACAAAGAGAGATGATATGTAAAATACTTATGCTAATTGGTCAATCACAACTTTAGCAGTGAGTTTAGAGCAGGGTGTCAACATAATTTACTTATCTAATTGAAATCGTTGGATTTGAAATAGTCGTACAAAAAAGAGACAAAATTTAAGAATTATTTGAATATAATTCAATTCTTCAAAGATCGCGTAGCTCAGTTGGTAGAGCACTACCTTGACATGGTAGGGGTCGTTGGTTCAAGTCCAATCGTGATCACCACTTGCTTTCTTGTTTAATCCATCTTCTTAAAACTTTTTGTTATAATATCGCCATTTTTAAAAACCAATAAAGGTTCATGATGGAGAAGATAGTTATAGGCTACAAAGATAGTAGCGGTAATCTCATAGATACTCAAAGTATCAAAGATAGTGTAAATTTGAGTGAAGTTTACTACGATAACACCCCAGAAGCGTTGGAGATTATCCGCCACTCTACAGCTCACTTGATGGCTCAGGCGATACTAGAGCTTTATGGAAATGCACAATTTTTTGTTGGACCTGTAGTTGATGAAGGTTTTTACTATGATTTTCGAGCTGAAACCAAGATAGGTGAAGAGGACTTAAAAACGATAGAAAATAAGATGAAAGAGCTCATCAAGAAAAAGTCTATTATAGAAAAATATGAGATTTCAAAAAGCGAAGCATTGAGTAAATTTGGCGATGATGACCTCAAGCAAGCCGTGTTGTCTCGCATACCAGATGAGGTTGTCTCTATCTATAAGCAAGGAAATTTTGAAGATTTATGCCGTGGACCACATGTGCCAACTACAGCCCTTTTGCACAACTTCAAACTCACTCGTGTTGCAGGAGCATATCTAGGGGGAGATGAAAAGGCAGAGATGCTAACAAGGATCTATGGTGTTGCATTTGCAGACAAAGAGAGTCTCAAAGCCCACCTTAAGATGATAGAAGAGGCAAAAAAAAGGGACCATAGAAAACTTGGCAATGAGCTAGAGCTTTTTATGTTCAACGAAGAAGCAGGAGCAGGGTTGCCATTTTGGTTGCCAAAAGGCGCAAGGCTTCGAGCAAAATTAGAAGCACTACTGCACAAAGCGCACCGCCAAAGAGGGTATGAGCCTGTTAGGGGCCCTGAGATTTTAAATGCAAATATGTGGAGAACTTCTGGGCACTATGCATGTTATGGTGAAAATATGTATCTCACTACTATAGACGATCAAGAGTATGGCATCAAGCCTATGAACTGCATAGGGCATATACAGATATTTAAACAATCAAGTAAAAGTTATCGCGATTTGCCTCTTAAATATTATGAGTATGGAGTTGTCCACCGCCATGAAAAATCAGGCGTATTGCATGGTCTTTTGAGGGTGAGAGAATTTACCCAAGATGACGCCCATATATTCTGTACCCCTGAGCAAATTAAGTCTGTGGTTTTAGAGGTTGTAGAGTTTGTCGATAGTGTGATGAAAAAGTTTGGATTTGAATATACTATGGAGATATCTACCAAGCCAGAAAAAGCTATTGGTGATGACGCAGTTTGGGAGATTGCAACTCAAGCTTTGCGAGATGCTATGGATGAAAACAATCTCCCATATAGTATCGATGAGGGGGGCGGAGCATTTTATGGACCTAAAATTGATGTTAAGATTACAGATGCTTTGGGACGAAAATGGCAGTGTGGCACTATCCAAGTAGATTTTAACTTACCTGAGAGATTTGAAGTAGAGTATGTAGATGAGGACAACACTAGAAAACAACCTGTGATGATACACCGTGCAATACTAGGCTCATTTGAGCGATTTATAGCTATCCTTACGGAGCATTTTGCTGGAGAGTTCCCACTTTTTATCGCTCCAACCGGAGTAATTTTTGTCCCTATATCACAATCTCATGTAGCTTATGCCAAAGAGCTTCAAAAAGCCATGATGAAGATAGATATAGATAGCGAAGTGTATGATAAAAATGATAGTCTTAACAAACGGATAAGAAATGCAGAAAAACAAAGAGTACCATATGTAGTCATCATCGGGGATGAAGAGGTAACCAATAAAACTTTGGCGATTCGCGATAGACGAACAAAAGAACAATATAATCTTACGCAAGATGAATTTATGGTAAAATTATCCAACCAACTTCAAGAAGGAACAATTTGAGTAGACAGACAAGCTCCAGAGCAAAAGGGAAAAAAGAACAAACATTCATCAACGATGAAATAGTAGCAAAAGAGTTAAGAACAGTAGGGGATGATGGCTCGCAATTAGGCATTATCTCAAGAGATGAGGCATTAAGATTAGCAGAGTCAAAAGGGCTTGATTTAGTCCTTATCTCACCTGATGCAAATCCGCCAGTTGCCAAGTTGATGGACTACGGTAAGCATCTCTATGAGATAGAAAAACGTAAAAAAGAAGCCAAGAAAAAGCAAAAGATTATCGAAATCAAAGAGATAAAATTCTCTTGTAAAATAGCCGAAAATGATATCAACTACAAAGTAAAACATACTAGAGAATTCCTAGAAAAAGGGAAGCATGTCAAGCTTAGAGTTTTTCTAAGGGGTCGTGAGATGTCAAACCCAGAATGGGGAGCTGAGGTGCTTAAAAAAGTATGGCCAATGGTTGAAGATATAGCTACCATAGAAAAAGATATCCAACAAGAGGGGCGCTATGTGAGTATGTACGTGGTCCCAAATAAAAAATAATCTTTAAGTTGGAGTTATAATTTACCTCTATTTTATATATGTATGATATAATTTCGTCCCATTTTCTGATATTATGAAAGGAGAAACGATGCCTAAAATGAAGAGCGTAAAAGGTGCTGTCAAGCGCTTCAAGATTAAAAAAAGTGGTGCAATCAAACGTGGAACAGCGTTTAGAAGCCATATCTTGAGCAAAGTAGATGGCAAGCATCACAGACAAATGAGAAGCCCTAAGTATGTCCATGCTAGTGATGCGAAAAAAATCAAAGAGATGATTTCTTAAATCTCTTTTGTAAATAGTTGCGATAAATCGCCAAATGTCCCCCATATAAAAATGGGGCAAGTTCAAGTGTGAAAAAGAGCTTGACACCTCCAAACAAAAAGGTAAAGGAACACCAATGAGAGTAAAAACAGGTATCGTTAGACGACGAAGACATAAAAAATTATTGAAACTTGCTAGAGGCTTTTATAGTGGCAGAAGAAAACACTTTAGAAAAGCAAAAGAGCAACTAGAGAGATCACTAGTATATGCTTATAGAGATAGAAGAAACAAAAAAAGAGACTTCAGAAGACTTTGGATAGTTCGTATAAATGCAGCAGCAAGATTAAATGGCTTGAGTTATTCAAGATTTATGCATGGACTTAAACTTGCAAATATAGAATTAGATAGAAAGATATTGGCTGATATGGCCATGAATGCCCCAGAGAGCTTTGCAAAAGTCGCAAATGTTGCAAAAGAAGCAATCGCAAAATAAATCCAACTAGACTAAGAACACATCTCTTAGTCTATGTGCACTCTCCTCTATATTCAAATATCCCACCTGCAAGATTACATACATGCTCAAAATCGTATGATTGTAGTATTTGTTGGACCTGAAAGCTCCTGCTTCCCGTCGCACAATAGAGAATTATAGGTGTAGTTTTGTAGATCTCAAGATTTTTATGTTTGTCATAAAAGCCTGACGTTGGAAATAATACATCAGTTCCTACGATATGCTGCATTTCATGCTCGATTGCTTCACGCACATCAATCAATACAAAATTAACCAACCCATCTTCTCTTGCTTTGAGTAGCTCTTCTAGATTTGCACTTGCAAGTTGCCTTTGTTCTAAAATCTCTTTTGCCTCTTGCGGCTGCAAAGATTGATTTGAGATATTTTGAGTTTTTATATCGGTATTTGTTTTGGCATAATTTTGGGTGCAAAAAAGACCACAATGGCAAGCTCCGTATGTAGGTATCTCATATTCAAGTGCAGGCTTACAGGGGCAGATGCGATTTTCTCCATTTGGAACAACTATAAAGCAAGGGCAAAATCGTTTGCCATATATGAGTTTATTGTGAGCTAGTCCTTGTATTACTCTTTGGTTGACTGTCTCATTATTGTTGGGGACAAGGTTAAATTGTCGGTAAACTTTTTGTACAAAATTGGTTGTTTTTACCAATTCATCTTCAAGGTCTTTGGTGCTATAAGGGGTATTCAAAAAAAATCCTCACTTTTATATTAAATATTAGGGGGGTATTATACTTCTTTTCTACTCGAACATCTCTAAAATATTATCTAACTTTTTTAAAAAACCCTTAGTTTGGTTTAGGTCGATACTAAAAGTATCATTTTCTATCGTGATGCCCAGTACTTTTGAGGTAAAATTGCCCTCTTTGATTTTATCTTCGGAACTTTTTAACTCAGAAGCGGTTTGCTCTAAAAAGGCTTTACTCTTTTTGGTATCAAGAGTAATTTTATCGCCATCGATAGTAATTCCAATTGATGAGAGGATGTCATCCTCTTTTGCTGGCTTCAAGGCTTCTATCTCTTGTTTTGATTGAGATTTTTGGCTATCACAACCTGTTAGCAGGAGAGAGAAAAAAAGAATAGACAATATTTTTTGCATTTAAAAAACCTTTCTCGCATTTAAGGGTTTATTTTAGGCGATATTTGTGGAAAAAATGCGAACAAAGTGATTAATTGTAGGTTTATTTTTAATTAACCTTTTTGTGTTACAATAATTTCATATTAGTTAGTTAAAAACTAAAACTATCTTATACAGTGAGGGAATTGCATGAAAAGAATTGTTTTTGGAGCTTTGTTTTGTAGCAGTTTATTATTGGCAGATGCAAATAGCTATATAGTAAAAAAAGGAGACAGTCTATCTCGTATAGCAAAAAATCACAATACTACAGTAGATGCCATTTGCGCAATGAATCAAATATCTAAAAATAGCACGCTCCGTATTGGCCAAAAACTCAAAATTGGCTCAGGTTCAACAAATGCAAGCACTGCACGCATTGCTGGAGATTCACAAGGTGGGATTATTCATGCTGTCATAGACAATTCTTCCTTGCAAAATGCCCTTTCTACATTGGGTAGTAAATCGCAGCCTATCGATACCAAGTCATTTACATCTAAAGATATCAAGTTTGTATCAAATCCAAAGCTTGCAAAGCTTCCAAAAGTTGCTAAGTCAAAAATAGGAACCCGATATGTTTGGGGCGGGACTACCCCTGCTGGATTTGATTGTTCTGGGCTTACATTTTATGCTTGCAGACTAAATGGGATAAATATCCCACGAACATCTATCGAGCAGTCCAAGACTGGAGTGCCAGTTCCAAGAAATGCCTTGCAACCAGGGGATTTGGTATTTTTTGATACCTCCAAAGAAAGAAGAGGATATGTCAATCATGTAGGGATATATATGGGTGATGGCAAATTTATCCATGCAAGTTCAGCAAAGAAAAAAGTAGTAATTACTAGCCTTAATTCACCATTTTATAGCTCAAGATTCAAAGGTGCAAGACGTGTCAACTAAAGGATAGCCTCCTTTAGTCTGCTTTTAGAACCGCTCCATTGCTTGCATTTGTTACCAATGCTCTATATTGTTTTAGCCATTTGCTTGTAAGTGGCTTGATAAGTGGCTTGAAATGCTCTTTTCTTTTTGCTATCTCCTCTGGCGATAGCTTTACCTCAAGTATATAATTGTCAACATCTATAAATATCTCATCGCCATCCTCAAGTAGCCCTATCATGCCACCTTCTGCTGCCTCTGGAGAGACATGGCCTATGCTTGCACCTCTTGTTGCGCCACTAAATCTACCATCGGTGATGAGTGCTACTTTGTCCCCCAATCCCATCCCCATGATAAGGCTTGTTGGGCTAAGCATCTCTTGCATCCCTGGGCCACCTTTTGGGCCTTCGTATCTTATAACTACCACATTTCCAGCTTGGACTTTGCCGTTTATAATCCCCTTGATAGCTTCATCTTGCGAATTAAAACAGACAGCTTTACCGCTAAATACCCTATCTCCTGTAATCCCAGCAGTTTTTATAACCGCTCCTTGCTTGGCTAGATTGCCATAGAGTATCGCCAATCCGCCCACTTGTGAGTAGGGATTGTCTATGGTGTGGATGATATCTGTATCTTTGATAGATATATTGGCTATTCGCTCCTTGAGACTCTCTCCAGTGATGGTAAGATTGTCTATGAGTATATCATCACCCCTTTTGCTCATCTCATGCATGACAGCATTTACTCCGCCAGCCCTGTCTATATCTTGCATATGTACAGTTGAGAGGCTAGGGCTAATTTTTGCTATATGTGAGACTTTTTTGGATATGAGATTGATATCCTCTAGCCTAAAATCGACTTCAGCCTCTTTGGCAATAGCTAACATGTGAAGTACGGTATTGGAGCTTCCACCCATCGCCATATCTACAGCCAATGCATTGTGTATAGCACTTGCATTGAGAATATTGCGAAGTCTAAATTTCTCTTGTGTAGTTTTATCTGATTTTGCTATCTCACACACTCTTTTGGCTGCTTTTCTATATAGCTCTTCTCTTTGTGGTGTGAGAGCTAGGATGGTTCCATTACCAGATAGTGCAATACCCATCGCTTCCATTAGGGTATTCATACTATTTGCAGTAAACATTCCACTACAGCTGCCACCACCAGGACAGGCGTTGCACTCTATATCTTTGAGTTCATCAGCGGTTATATCACCTTTTTCATATTTGCCAACCGCCTCAAACGCAGTAGCAAGATCAATTGGAGTGCCATCTTTTGTGTACCCTTTTGCCATTGGACCACCACTGACAAATACAGTAGGGACGTTGACCCTCAAAGCCCCCATTATCATACCTGGGACTATCTTGTCACAGTTTGGGATGGCTATCATAGCATCAAGCTTGTGTGCATTCATAACTGTCTCCACTGAGTTTGCTATGATTTCACGGCTCGGCAGACTATATAGCATGCCAGAGTGCCCCATGGCTATCCCATCATCAACGCCAATTGTATTGAATTCAAACGGCACACATCCATTGGCTCTGATTTCATCTTTGATGATTTCACTTACTTTATTGAGAAAAAAATGGCCAGGGATAATCTCTATAAATGAGTTTGCTACACCTATAAAAGGCTTGTCAAAATCTTCATCTTTTACCCCAGTAGCACGCAACAAACTGCGGTGAGGTGTACGGGTAGCACCTTTTTTTATCTCATCACTTCTCATAGCGGTATCCTCTTTTTTTAAGCGATTATATCACTTTTGGTCTCAAAGTAGAGAATTGTTTTTTGTATCTCTTTACAACCAAAGCTTTTTTAGCTATAATCACATTCCATTTTTAAGGTGCGGGCGTAGCTCAGGGGTAGAGCATAACCTTGCCAAGGTTAGGGTCGAGGGTTCGAATCCCTTCGCCCGCTCCAGAAATGAACATAAACAGTAAACGCTAAAGTATCTTGCCCGGGTGGTGGAATGGTAGACACAGGGGACTTAAAATCCCCCGGCTATTGCAGCCGTGCTGGTTCAAGTCCAGTTCCGGGCACCACTAGTTTGCTAAGGTGCCATCGCCAAGTGGTAAGGCCGCAGCCTGCAAAGCTGCTATCCCCGGTTCAAATCCGGGTGGCACCTCCAAAAAGATTTTTTAAATCTTATTTTGATAAAATTACACACTCTCTTTTTCGGGAGATGGTAGAGCGGTTGAATACACCGGTCTTGAAAACCGGCGAGGGTAACACCTCCGGGGGTTCGAATCCCCCTCTCCCGGCCATATAAATTACATTAAAATACTCATCTCTTTTCCCAATATTTACTTACAATCTATCTCTATGAAGAAAAGATCCGTTTGGTTAGCAGCATCATGCGATTTCTTAATGGGCTTATACGATAAACTGCATATTCCTAATTGCAAGAAGGTTATTGTAAATTATATGTGTGAGTAGAAAGAGAATCCTTTTAGATGAGATATCACCAATTTTAAAGAGCCTTATGATAGAGATACTAAGCTGCACTACACCATCACTTGCGAGCTTGTACTTTTGACAGCTATCAAATTGAAGATCTCAAAATTTTTAAAGAAACAGACAAAACTATCTAATTAAATTACATCTATATGTCACAAGATATGTGATAGTATATCTCTTATGGAAATTGCACCCTATGGGCCAATTTAGCTTTAAGATAAAATGAAAGGTATGAAGTTTGCAACAAAAAAATTAAAAGCGACATATTGTGTCTTTGGATTATGATATAATTTTCATATGAAAGGAAATTTATACAATGCTTGTGATTAAAACAAAAATACCAACCAAAAATTTGCCCATCAAAAGAGTTCTTCCGAGGCTTTTTCAGTCATTTGTCTATACGAACCTTGATGACAAAGAGCACGAGGGATACAAACATTCTAGTGGCAAAGTTTTCAAGTCGATGAACTTTCGGATCGACTATCATGGCAATGACCTCTTTATCGACTATGTAGCGCTTAATAAAGCACATGAGAAAAGTATCGCACAAAAGATACTCTTTGATGGGTTGAAACTTGGAGAGATACATACCACTTCTACAGAAGTTGCCCTACATCACCGTCAGGCATTGGATCAAACGATTCAGGTTGGTGGTTTTGTA
>DSAK01000190.1 GCA_011372825.1 Campylobacterota bacterium
ATCTAAGATAAGCCAATGGTTACTCAAAGCCAATGTATCTACTTTTTCTAAATCATTCAAATGCAAAAGTGCATAAAGATTTGGGTTGTTTTTCTCAAGAATTTTTAGGGCATCTTGATTTGTTGGATCAGCTTGCAAAGTCAAAAATGCTTCATTTGCTGCAGCTAAACGGTTCTCTTTTTGAGTTGTCAATATACTATTTGCGATAACAAAAAGCAAAGCTACGATTACAACACCCCATATAGTTAGTCTATACTTCTTGTAAAATGTCTCTATCTTCAAGGCACCTTCTAAAAGCTTCTCATCGCTACTCAACTCTTGTTTGACATATTTTACGCCATCTTTAATACTCACACAAAACTCCTTTGAGAAACATCATATTATTATAGCAACTTGAATTAAAAGTTGGCTATAACTCAACTATTGTGACACCTAGATTGCCAGGCATTCTATAAAATCTTGCTATTTTTGGATGGTTTGAAAGATACTCACTCACCAATTTTGCTAATATCCCTTTGCCAACTCCATGAATTACTTGAATCTCATTAAGGCCATGTACCAAAGCGTTTGATATGAATCTATCAAGTGTATCGATAGCTTCATCTCCAAACATACCAAGGAGCTTCACCGAAACCGAAGCTGAGTTTTTTTCGACTGTTGAAGTAGATTTTGGCTTTGGTGGGTCTATTTTTTTCTCACCTGCTACTACTTTTAGCTCACTTAATCCCACCTTCATTTTCATCCCATCGATATCCAAAGTCGCCCCTTGAGCAGACAACCCTATGATAACGCCTCTAAAAGAGCGGTACTTGACCCTATCGCCAATCTTTAGTGGCTCTTTTTGTTTTGGCTTTTGTGGAGTTTGTTGGGCTAACATTTTGTTGGCATTATTAAGAAGTCTTCTTCCCTCTTTGGATTCTAGTGTTCTTAACGCCTCTTTTGCCATCAAAGTTGCTTCGTTATATCGCTTTTCTAACTCATTTTTAAAATCTCTATTCTCTTGCTTGATACTCTCTTCAAGCTCACTAAGCCTTTGTTGTTGTCGCGATAATTTATCTCTTTTGTCATCAAGCAATTTTATTTTTTGACGCATCTGTAGCTCTAGCATTGTAGAACGCTCTATAAGCTCGCTTAATCTCTCTTTGTCCTCTCCATGAACCTCTTTTGCTTTTTCGACAACTATTTGTGGTATCCCATACCTTAAAGCGGTCTCAAATGCATAGCTTTTGCCAATACTTCCTTGCAAGAAAGTATAAGTTGGTAGCCGTCTTTTCTCATCATATAATGCCGCTACCAATTCAACACTATCATGCGATGCCATAAGCGAGGCCAATCTTTTGTGGTGTGTTGTCACAACAAATACGATATTTCTCTCTATGAGGGAATCGAGCAAAATACGAAACAAACTAGCAGCTTCGTCACTATCAGTTCCTAACTCTATCTCATCAACCCCAACAATCGCATTTTTCATTTTAAAAAGTTTTGCAAATTCTACCATCCTCCCTGCAAAAGTTGAAATATCATTTTTTACACTTTGGGGGTCATCGATTATAGCCTCTATAGAGTGAAAATGGCCAATGGAAGTTTGAGAAATATTACAAGAAAATGGGAGTAGATACTTGCTCATCCAAACTGCACTCAGTACCGACTTTAGAAGCATTGTCTTGCCTCCGGCATTGACACCTGTAACAAGCAAGATATTTTTCTCTACACTCAAAGAGACTGGTTTTGGATTTTCAAGTGCTGGGTGCGAGAACTCGCTCAAAATCACTTTATTGTTTTTAGATGGGAGTACAAACTCATAATCTTTTGCTCTAGCGAAGGCTACTCTAGCTTGATAGCTATCAAATCTATCAAACTCTTTGTTGATATATTTCAAAAATCTCCACCAAGTAAAAAACACTCCCGAGAAATCTTTGCAATATCTCAATATAATACTCTCTTTTTGACTTAGCAAAGATGCCTCTTTGTCCTTGAGTAAACTCAATGAATTGGGCAAAACATAAAAAAATCCACTTGCACTTCTAGCCACAACAGAGGCTTTCATCACATTTGAAAAACCACCACGGACAAGCAAAGTCTCCTCGTCATTGATAAAATGGATTTGGGTATCTACTAGATACTCTTTGATATCATTTGAATGCAAAAAAGAGGTCAAGTGCTCTTTAATCGCTCTTTTATTTTGCTTGATAGAGTTGTTGATACTATCAAGCTCTGGGTCTTTTGCTGGATTTATACCACCCTCATCGGTAAAAAAAGAGGAGATGTGCTCTATCTCTTTGGGTATCTCTATATTCTGTATCCAATCGTGCAACAAATGAGGCAAGGTGAGCGCCTTGAGCGATTTAAAATAATCAACTATCCTTACAAAAGCAAATATCTCTTCAAGTGAGAGTATGGCTTGTTTTTGTAGTCGACTCAACTCGTCATCTAATACAGGAATAGGCTTAGGATAAGGGAATTCTACACTAGAGAGCGCTTGGATAAAACGGTAATGCAAATTAGTATCGCCTTGTATCGCGATAGGCTTTGGTCTAGCTAAAAACTTTTCAAATTGGGAGATATACTCCTCTAAATCAAGTTTTTTTATCAAATGGGAGTGCGCCATGCCTCTAGTGAATCTCGCTACGAATTTGGTAGGTGATATCCCCTGCTCCAAATGCAACTATGATACCGTCGCTATACTCGTGAATTATATGATTATCTTTGAGTATTTTTACACTACCATCTTGTCTGGTGACACTATCGGCCATGATGGGGTCGTATTGGATAAATGCACCTTTTAAATCAATCTCAATAGGCAACTCCCCCGCTGCCCAAATAGGAAGTATTACAAGCCTATCGCAACCTTGAAAACACTTCACAAACTCCTCTAGATTATCTATGGTGCGGCTATATTTATGGGGTTGCCAAATTACACTTAGAGTGGAAAGTCCTCTAAGCTCTTGATATTTTTTCAGTGCCTTAATTGTAGCGGATATCTCCGTTGGATGGTGTCCATAGTCATCTATCACTACGCAATGTTGTTGATTTTGGATGATATCAAACCTCTTTTTAATCCCCTTGTATGATTTGAGTCTATCTCTAATAGTTACAATATCTTCTCCCAACTCCAAAGCAGCCAAAATTGCCAAAGATGCATCAATAGCGATATGCTCACCTATCCCAAAAACCTCGAAAATACCAAAATCTTTGAGTGAAAATCTTGTATATGGCTTGTCATCAACCAACACATAAGAGATATCTTCGATATCTTTTGATGGATATAGCCTCACTGCTTCTATATCTAAGCTCGAGAGAAACTCATCTTCTGCATTGATTATCTTTATTTGAGCAAGCAAAAGAAAATTTTTGTACGCTTCATAAAATCTCGCCTCATCATACTCATAATACTCCATGTGCTCTGGCTCAACATTAGTAACTACTGCCATGTAGGGGTTTGAATTGAGAAAACTCTCATCACTCTCATCAGCTTCAAAAACTACTTTATTATTTTTATAATTGCGGACATTAGAACCAAATTCTTTGCAAATGGCCCCTATAAGAGCGTTTGATTCGGGTAACAAAGCAGCAAGCATCGCAGATGTTGTGCTCTTTCCATGCGCTCCACCTACTGCATAAACCTCTTTGTTGTTCAATATAAACTTCAATGCCTCTTTGCGTGATAAAAGCTCAACACTTAAGGCTTCTGCTTCTATATACTCTGGGTTATTTTTTCTAATAGCCGCAGAGTAAATGACCATATCTGCACCATGTACTGCATCTTTGTGGTGTGGAATGGTAATCTTGGCATTAAAATTCATAGCCAAGTCATTGGTTATCTCACTTTGCTTTATATCTGATCCAGAGATTTTGTGCCCATCGTTTGCTAAAAATTTTGCTAACGCCGAGAGTCCTATGCCCCCTATGCCTATAAAATGGATATTCACTCTCCAGCCTCCTTCTTGATCTGCTCAATAAGTTTTTTTATTCTCAAAAGAGCATCTTTTGTCTGTTGCTCACCGTATACTAGTGCCAATCTCACATAACCAACTCCAGCACCTTCTCTTCCTAGAAACGAACCTGGTAATACCTTGAGGTTAAAGTCTCTGTAGAGTCTTTTTGTAAATTCAAGCTCATCTGTTACTTGTAGCCACACATAAAAAGTAGCTTCTGGAGTCTTTACTCCTAAAATCTCTTTTGCTAAAAGGAGGTTTGCTTTGTATTGTGTGCGAAAAATCTCTACATGACTTTGATCCCCCCACGCTTTAGCGGCTGCAACTTGAAGTGGCAGAGGAGATGCACATCCAACATAAGTGCGATACTCAAGATAAGACTTCAAGATCTCCTTATCTCCAGCGATATATCCACTCCTAAGTCCAGGTGCTGATGAACGCTTGGAAATCGAATTGATAGCTAATACATTTTTGAAAGTTTTATTACCACAAGCAATCGATGCATTCAATATTGAAGGGGTAGGCTCATTGCTATACAAATCGATATAACACTCATCATTTAGCAATACAAAATTATATTTGAGTGCCAACCTCACCCACTCTTGCAAATTCTCAAAGCTCATCACAGAGCCTGTTGGATTATTTGGAGAGTTTAGTATCACCAAATTAGCATCTTTTAATACACTTTCGTCTATCTGTGGAGTAAAGTGATTGTTTTTATCTAAACAAAGATGGATTATGGTTGCTTTTGATGCCTTTGCTGCCCCTTCATATATCTGATAAAAAGGGTTTGGAAATACCATCACAGGATTTTGTTTCTCATGGAGCAAAAATTGTGGAAAATTAAAAAGCACCTCCCTTGTCCCAAAAGTAGGCACTATCTCGCTTATATCCAAAGAGAGTCCAAAACGCCTTTTGTTGTAGCTTACCATCGCCTCTTTCAGATACGCTTCTCCTGCAGTTTTTGGGTACTTGTTGAGCATCGATACACTACTTGCAAGTGTCTCTTTTATAAATAGTGGGGTATCAAATTGTGGCTCACCAATAGTGAGAGTAAGAGGGCTAAAATTGGCATTTGGAGTGATAGGCTTCAAAAGTTTATTTAGCTTTTCAAAAGGATAAGATTCAAATTGCATTATCTTCTCATTTTTAATAGTGATTATATCAAAATGGAGTTAAATACTAACTACCAAGTGACTATAAACGCATTTAGTTCAAGATTTTGGCGTATGCTAGGCAGTGCATTTTTTGCTTCATTTTGTGTCTTATATGGTCCTATCAAAAGCTTTTTTCCTTGTGGGGTAGCATAGATTGTGTATCTTAAATGATGGCTTGAAATCTTATCTAAAAAACTTTTGTTTGGCTCTTTGCGAAATGAAGCAACTTGAATATAGTAATTTCCTGATGGTGCTTGTGCTTGAGTCGCAATTGGAGTAGTAGCGCTAGTTGTTTTAGCTATAGCGGACTTGACTCTACTACCTTGTGATGCCCCATTTGCAACCCAACCAATAATTCTATCTTGTAGCCATGCACCCCTTTGATGCCCACTCTCAATCAAAAGTACTACGATATAAACTTTGCCTGAGTTATCCTGAACATACCCTGCGATATTGCGTACCCCTTTTATAGTACCTGTCTTCATCCAAGCACGATTTCTTTGAGCTGTAAATCTCGTTTTGATTGTTCCATCAACCCCTGCTATTGCTAGAGTCTGAAGCCACTCATGCTTATATCTGCTGTACGCATGCTCTAGCAATGCTCCAAACGCAATAGCTGTACTACTAGCACTCCTTGACAATCCACTACCATTATCAGCTTGAAGGCTATTTGCACCTGCTATTCCGCTTCTTGAGAGTATCTCTTTCATAGCTTTGCGCGAACTCTCCAAAGTACTTGGAGCATTGTAAACCTTTGCACCTAGAGTTAAAAATATTTGTCGTGCAAAAAGATTATTGCTATTTTTGTTTGTAGTGGCTATAATTTCACTTAGAGGTTTTGAGTGGTACGCAAAAAGCTTTTTCGCCCCCTTTGGCAGAGGAGCAAATTTAAGACCACCTGATACACCTACCCCCTCCTTTTTAAGTCCATTCCTTAGTGCATAATAAAAAGCATAATACGATCGGGTAACGATATGGACATGGTCTCTTTGTGGGCATCTAGTGGAGAGCTGACCCTGGAGTGTTACAACACTTGGAAAAGCACTTTGATTGATATTAATTTTTGGCCAACTCTGAGCCCCTTTGCATGGTGTACTGACTGGTGTTAAATTGTTGACTATTTTTACACTCTTATCATCAAAACTTTGACTAACACTAAATCTCCCCCTACTAGGAGTTATGGTAATCTTGGTTGTATTTTCGTTAAACATCATCGCATCTGGCAATGCATTGTAAGGGCTATATGGATAGTTATCAAATCGTGCCGAACTCTGTGGTGGGACATTGAATTTTGTTCTATCTATGACAATATTCCCTTTTATGGTGTGTATCCCTTGTGCTTTTATATAGTTGGCGATTTTTGCTACATCATCATTACCCAAAGCAGGATCACCTCCCCCCTTGACTATCAAATCCCCCTCTAATACACCACTTCTAATTCTTCCGTTTGTATAGACTTGTGTTTTCCAACGATATCCAGAACCTAGCTTCAAAAGAGCGGCATATGTTGTTGCTATCTTGATAACAGAGGCTGGTTTGCGGGGAACTTGTGCATTGTGAGAGACTATCGTTTTGCCCCATTTGCCACTCTCTTTGATATAGATACTTATAGCACTTGAGGGTATCTGACTCTCATTGATCATCTGTGTAATCGCAGCTGGCATAGAGGCAAAAATAGCCACTGTAGCAATTATCCAATAACTTATAAAACGAAACATCATCTCTGGTAATCCCCAAATGCAATTTTTAAACGCTCTAACAATACTCCAACTCTCTCTTGTGAGATGGCTACATTAAGACGCATAAATCTCTCTCCATCGATCCCAAAACTTGCTCCATCACTGAGTCCAAGTTTAGCTTTCTTGTAAAAAAACTCTAATACCTCTTCATGGGTATCAAAAAGATGGTGGCAATCAAGCCACATCAAAAAAGTCGCCTCTGTAGCGACGGGGCTAATAGGTGTATGAGTCAAAGCATTGCTAATAGTTGTTATATTTGAAAAAAGATGAGCTTTTAGCTCCTCTAGCCAAGGTTCACATTTTGTATATGCTACTATAAGCGCCTCAATCCCAAATGGATTACCACTCTCAACTCCTGCATTTTTCTGCACCCTCTGAAAATCAATCCTGAGTTGTCTATCTTTAATAATCGCATATGAGGTCTTCAGTCCTGCTATATTAAATGTCTTTGATGGGGCATTGAGTACCAAAGTTTTCTCATAACCAAAACTTCCTATAGATATAAATTTACCTTTATATATGATATCGGCATGAATCTCATCAGATACTATAACAATCCCATATTTTTGACAAATTTCGACCATCTTTGAGAGCTCATCTTTACTCCAAGCCTTAGTTGTTGGATTGTGAGGAGAAGCGAGCAAAAAAAGCTTTGCTACTTTTGCTTTTGCTTCAAAATCTTCAAAATCTATAGAGTATTTGCCATCTTTGTAGATAAGTTTATTTTCCAACAATTTTCTACCATGTGCTTTAATAGAAGTGAAAAATGGGGGATAGATAGGTGGCTGTACGATGACCCCCTCTCCTATCTTAGTGTATGCCTCTATGGCAAAATTGATAGAGGGCACAACACCGCATGATGGGACTATCCATCTCTCTTCTATCTCCCAATTGTATCGTCTCCTTGTCCAGTACGATATAGCGTTAAAAAACTCCAATGGGTATGTAGTGTAGCCATATATGGGGTGTGATGCCCTTTTTGCAATAGCTTGTTGTATCTCAAAAGGGGAAGCGATATCCATATCAGCAACCCAAAGTGGTATAACATCTTTTGAACCAAAAAGCTTCTCTCTAGCCTCATACTTTACACTATGAGTCTCACCCCTATCAATAGTTGCAAAAGGCTTCAAATCTTCTCCCAAACACTCATTTGAGATATTGTATGTTGGTGTTTTCTAGCTGTCTCTTGTATAACAAACGCTATATCGTGTGTCCCTAAGAGTCTAAAATGATTTGACAATATATCTTTCATCGCCTCAAGTGTATAGACTGCTTCGCCATCTTTTCTGTAACCGCCTAGCCATTTCTCTTTTGGAGTAAACTCTTCAAGCCATGTATATGGCGAGGTTAAGACAACCAATCCACCATCATTGAGCCGCTCATGCAAAGAGTCTAAAAATCTTTTTGGATCATAGAGTCTATCTATAAGATTGCCTGCAAAAATCAAATCAAAGTCTCTAAATATAGGTTTGAGATTGCATGCATCGGCTTGCCAAAAAGTCACTTTGTCTTTGTATCTATCGAATCCAAAATCACTCAAATTGACCTCATGAAACTCTTCAAGCTCCCCTTCAGTAGTCAAAAAATAGCGTATCGTTGAAGTCTCTTTAAGGGCAATTGCATGCTGTATAAATCTAGCAGAAAAATCTACCCCCACCACCTCATCAAAAATTGTTGCCAATTCAAAACTACTTCGTCCTATAGCACAACCAACATCAAATGCTCTTTGAGTTCTCCTATCTTGAAGATAGGGTTTGATGGTCTCGATACAAGTTTTTGGATAGTTTGCAACTCCAAGGAGATTTTCCTCCCAGCCAAAATGGCAATACTGTGACACTATAGCATCTTTGATATATTCGCTAGAGGCAACATGCTCATTATAGCTACTGTTTATATATCTAAAACCTGCATGTTGATAAAAATGTTTTCTAAAGGCATATCTACTTGTATTATCAGCCAAATTACCGCAACTTATCCATGAGCCTCCCTTGATGAGATTGTGCTTTCCATCAAAAGTTGGTACTGTAAAATCGTCATAAATGTGATGAACCTTAAACCCATCAAAAGGATAGATTGGTGTTTTTGTCCACTGCCATACATTCCCGATAACATCATAAAGCTCCCCATGAGGGTAGTAATCAACAGGTGTACTTGATGTGTGAGCAAGGTCGATATTTGCCTCTTTTAGAGTTGCAAATTTTACCATCGCATAGTATTCATCTTCTGTAGGTAGGGTGATATGTTGATTTGTTTTACTTGCAAGCCATTTGCAAAAAGCAGATGCTTCATGATAATTGACCTCTACAGGCCAATCTAAAGGTAGTGGCACTTCATCACATAATGTGCGAAGGGTATAAGAGTTTTGCACCTTTCTCCAAAAACGGGGCATTGTCGTATTATGATATTGACGCCAACTCCACCCCTCATCATCCCAATATTCTCTTGTCGTATAGCCCCCATCAGTTACAAACTCAAGAAACTCACCATTTGAGACTAGATACTTTGAAGCTTCAAATGGGGGGATTGATGCTTGATGTTTGCCATACTCATTATCCCATCCATAATAAAGACTTTTAGTAGTCTCTTTGTCCAAAATGATATCTGTAGCTGGGATTTGCACTAAGCTATTTTGAGGGTAGGTACTGTTAGTTTGGAGATTAACGCCCCATTTTTTAGAAGCAGCAATATACTCAAGTGGCAATTGTCTGATCAAAACAGAAGATGTCTCTATGTGGATATTCTCATGCTCTATCCCCATGAGTATGACCCACCATGGTGAGTCCCATGTGATAGGCAGATCCAGCGGTAGTCTATCTATCAGCGATACAACAATATCAAAAACTTTTTGGCGATACTCTTTGACCGATTCTATCGTTGGCCAATCGTAATTTGCCTCATCCAAATCATCCCAACTCATCTCATCAACGCCTATGGCACAGATAGATTCTATAACGGGATCTGCCCCATTGTCTATAAGTTTTGCAAGCTTTAGTTTATTGATGAAAAATACAGCAGTATGACCAAAATAAAATATCAAAGGGTGGCGTAGAGGGTCTGCTTTTTGATAAAAACCTTGTTTATCTACTATCAATTCAAAGAGTGATTCATAGAGTCTATATGTATGCTCAAAATAGCTCCTTATCTCATCTTTTTTTTTCTCTGGTGAAACTCCGTTTAGTTCTATAGTTTTCATGGGCTTAAATTAAAGAGTACCTTTTTCATACATCGCCCTTAGACGCTCTTTCTCTTTTTCTCTTTGGAGACGATTTGCCTCTCTTTTTCTAAAATCGCTCACAGAAAATCCAAGCCATCCTAGAAGTGGCGAAGCGATAAATATAGACGAATATGTACCAATAACTATACCCACCAAAAGGGTCAAACTAAACCCTTTGATAATCTCTCCACCAAAAATATACAAAGACAAAATAACAAAAAATGTTGTCAAAGAGGTGAGCGTTGTTCGCGATAGGGTGTTTGTGATGGATATATCAATAATTGCATTGAGGATATTCTCTTTTAGCCTATGTACACCCTCTCTGATACGGTCAAAAACTATGATTGTATCATTAAGAGAGTATCCAAGCAAGGTCAGCATAGCTGCTAAAATATCGAGATTAATCTCTATGTCAAGAAGGACTAAAACACCTAGAGTTATACTCACATCATGGACAAGAGCCAAGACCGACGCAAGTGCAAATCTCCATTCAAATCTATATGTCACATAGATAAGTATCCCTATAATTGCAAACATCATAGCAAGAAGCCCTTTTTCGCGAAGCTCGCTCCCTATCTTTGGCCCCACCATATCAACTCGTCGTACTTCAAAATCACCAGTTGGTTTAAGAATCTCTCTCACCTCATCACCGATATCAACCCCTAGTGCCGAAGATGTACTTTTGATCCGGATAACTATCTCTTGATTGCTACCAAAAAAAGTTACTTGAGCACCTTTGAAGTTCTCTTGCGCCTCTAAAAGTTGTCGTATATCACCAAGCGGTGCATCACTTGGGTATTGGACTTGAATGAGTGTGCCCCCCTCAAAATCTATACCATAATTGAAGCCTTTTGTCCAAATAAGAACCCAAGAAGCAAGTATCAACACTAGAGATAACAAGCTCCATCTTTTTGCTTGCCCCATAAATCCAATTGGGGTTTTTTGTCTAAAAAATTCCATGACTGCCCCCTATACCTTTACCCCAAACCATGTTTTGAGATTATTTTTTGTAATGCGATGCATGAACATCTGATATACCCCATGTGTTCCTAAAATCGCAGTAAGCATAGAAGCCAAAATACCTATACTAATAGTGAGCGCAAACCCCTTGATTGGTCCTGTACCATACACATAGAGTGCAACAGCAGCGATAAGAGTTGTGATATTTGCATCAAGGATAGCACTCATTGCATTTGCATACCCCTCTTCTATCGCTTTTACTACTGATTTACCCTCTTTGAGCAACTCCCGTATCCTCTCTGATATAATAACATTGGCATCAACTGCCATCCCTACAGTAAGTACTATACCAGCCATACCTGGCAATGTAAGGGTTGCGCCAAAAAGTGCCATAATTGCCAAAATCAAAAAGAGGTTAACAATAAGTGCAACATCAGCGATCAATCCAGCGATTCCATAATAGAGCATCATAAAAATTATAACTACTAAAAAACCAAAAAGAAGTGCTAAAGAGCTTGCCTTGATACTATCAGCCCCTAAGCTTGGCCCAACACTCCTTTTTTCCATCATATAAACTGGAGCTAATAAGGAGCCCGAACGCAAAGCAATAGCGATATCTCTTGCCTCTTCGATGGTGAATGAGCCAGATATCTGACCTCTACCACCACCTATTCTCTCACGTAAAACTGGAGCCGAATAAACTTCATTGTCAAGGACGATAGCCATCCTTTTTCCTACATTTTTTCCAGAAAAATCGCCAAATATTTTTGCACCTTGACCATTAAGGGTGAAATTGATAACAGGCTGGTTTGTTTCACTAAAGCCTACTGTTGCATCAGTGAGCATAGAACCATCCAAAATAGGGATTTCACGCAACAAATATGGCTCTTTTGTATTGACATCTTTTAAAATCACATCGCCATACTGAGCAGCCTCTTGAGGGGTTATCGTGCTAACTCTTGCTATTCGCTCTTCATCTACTGCCATCATTTGCAAATGTGCAGCTCTAGCTATAAGGTCTCGCACCCTTTGCTCTTGTTCTGGCGTTTTGATCCCAGGAACCTCAACGAGTATCTTATCTTCTCCTTGCTTGGCAACGGTTGGCTCAGCCAATCCAAATGCATCGAGTCTATTACGGATAGTATCGACTGCTTGAGAAATAGCATTTTGGTAGGTTCTAGCTATCTCTTCTGGAGTGAGCGATATGGTAAATTTGAGATTTTCCTCATCAAGAACAATCCCCTCAATATCGTTTTGCAAAAGAGCTGTTGTTTGCAGTAAATCGTCTCTATCGAGTATCTCAAAAACAACCCGCTCCCCTTTTACTGCTAAACCATCAAAGATAATATCCTCTTTGTCTAGTAGATATTTTACACTAGCAGCAATTGATTTGATGCGGGACTCAAGTGCAACTTCTGTTTTAACCCCAAGGAGCATATAAAGCCCACCTTGAAGGTCAAGTCCCAAAGTAATCTTGCTCCCTTTTTCTGTCTGCAAAAGAGAAGGTAGAGACATAAACACACCAAAAAGGAGTGCAAAAATAAAAATAACAACCTTATAATTAAGCGTTTTCATTACCTAATTCGACCTTTTTAGCAATAAAAGCTTTATCTATCTTCACAATAGTGTCATCGTTTAACTCTATTTTGATAAAATCATCTTCAGGTTTGATAACAGTAGCATGTAATCCACCATTTGTGATTATCTTGTCACCTTTTTGAAGGCTATTTACCATTTCACGATGGCGTTGTTGTTGTTTTTGTTGGGGACGAATAATCAAAAAATAAAAAATCGCAAACAACAAAATAAGAGGTAAGAAAGAGATGAGCATACTGCCTTGTCCAGTTTCAGCCATAACGAATCCTTTGGAGTAAAATGATAAAAATTAGTCACTATTTTAGCACCATTGATATAACAAAAGGCTTGTTTGTAGCTATTTTATTGTCACTATTTATCTATCTAGAGCACTTTGGGTACTCTATTTTTATTGTTATAACAATTTTTGCTCTACTTGGACTCTATTTGCTTATTGACTCTGAAGCAAAAGTTTGGTTTTGGAGTGGCTTTTTCATCTCCATGCTATGGTTTTGGTGGATAATGCTAAGTTTTAAAATCTACCAAATAGCTTGGGTGATGCCATTTGGACTAATTGGAATTGGACTACTTTATGGTTTGATGTTTTTGATTTTATACAAAATCGCTCAACTCATATCCTCAAAAACTAAAATCCCTATAGTTTTTTTGCTAGCAATTTGCTTGTTTACTATAAGCTATATACACCCTTTTGGATTTGACTGGTTAAAGCTTGAAATCATTTTTCACAATAGCTATTTGGGGACCTCATGGTGGCAATTTGGTTTGATTTTGTTCGCAATTGCACTTGCACAATATAGACAAAATCTCTTGTTTTTGTTTCTTGTTTTTTTGGCATACAGCCCGACAGCATATACAACCAATACCAATATCAATCCCTCTATCAAAGTTACAACAACCAATATCCCCATAGATGTAAAATGGCAAGAAGAGTCCTCACAATTGATCTTGCAGCAAATATTTCAAACCATAGATGATGGTATCAATGACGGGTATGATTTGATTGTTTTTCCAGAATCTACACTAACTATGTTTCTCAATTATGAGACAGCCATACTTGAAGTACTACAAGAGAAATCACAAAAAATTACCATTGTAATTGGGGCACTATTTTGGGATGATGGTATCCCTCGCAATTCAACTTATATTTTCAACAACAATACTATAAGTGTGGCACACAAATATATCCTTGTTCCTTTTGGAGAATACAATCCTCTACCAAAATGGATTGGAGAGTGGATCAACAAAATCATCTATGATGGAGGTGCCGATTATATAGCATCTGAGACTATGAGCGAATATAAGATTGATGGAGTTATTTATCGTAATGCTATATGCTATGAAGCAACAAGCAAAAAACTCTACAAAGACAATCCAAAAAATATGATTGCCATTAGCAATAATGGGTGGTTTGTCCCATCGACAGAGCCAACTTTGCAAAGATTATTGTTAGAGCACTACAGCAAACAGCACGGCACAACGATATATCATAGCGTCAATATGTCGCCATCATATATCGTAGCGAATGGTAAAACTGTGTTTATAAAATAAGCGTGTTTTATTTTTTTGTTTAGTCCTTTTTTGCTACTCTTTGGTACAATAGCAGTCATATTTTTCAAATCCCAATTTCCTCGTATAACTTCTCATAGTGATTAAATATTGGATTTGAAAGAGATATCTTCTTGAAGGAACCTTGTGTCAACTTCCAAAACGATCAAAAATCTCCTCAAAACCCAATTTCTCGTTATAGATGGGGCGATGGGAACCCAAATCCAAGATTTAAAAATCCCTAAAGAGGCGTGGATCGATAAAGACGGGAGAAATCAAGAAGGGTGCAATGAGCTTCTCAATGACACAGCCTCTGAGCTTATAAGCCTTATACACAGACGCTATGCAAAAGCAGGAGCAAATCTCATTAGCACAAACACTTTTGGAACAATGCCATGGGTACTTGATGAGTACGGTTTAGGAAGTAGAGCTTATGAGCTGTCTTACAAAGGGGCTAAGCTTGTTAGGGATATTTGTGATGAGTTTGATGATATCCCTAGATTTGCATTAGGAGCCATGGGGCCAGGGACAAAACTGCCAAGTTTAGGTCATATAGAGTATGATCAAATGCTTCAAGGCTACAAAGAGGTCGCACTAGGGCTTATCGATGGTGGGTGTGATATATTTTTGCTTGAAACTTGCCAAGACCCTTTACAGATAAAAGCGGCTTTACATGCGTGCCAAGATGCAAACAACGAGCGAAATAGCTCTTTGCCTATCATGGTGAGTGCCACTATTGAGTTGAGTGGTACGATGCTCATAGGTACAGATGTCCAGACACTTGTGACTATCCTTGAGCCATTTGATATCCTCTCTTTGGGTTTAAATTGTGGCACAGGTCCAGAACAAGTGAAAAAACATCTAAAAATCTTGAGTGAGCTTTGGCACAAACCAATCTCAATCCATGCCAATGCAGGCTTACCTCAAAATAGAGGTGGATACACCTACTATCCTATGGGGCCAGAGGAGTTTGCCACTAAACAAAAAGAGTTTTGTCAGTTTGATGGTGTAAGCTTTTTAGGCGGATGTTGCGGCACAACCCCGCAGCATATACTAGCACTCGCTAAAGAGCTTTCCAGCTCAAAACCAAAATCTCCTACGGGCGCTATCAAACCCTCTATCGCTTCACTCTTTAAAAGTGTAGAGTTACATCAAACTCCAGCACCACTTTTGATTGGAGAGCGGAGCAATGCAACAGGTAGCAAAGCGTTTCGTGAGCTTATCCTTGCAAGTGATTATGAGGGAACACTCAATGTTGGTCAGGCTCAAGTGCGTGATGGAGCCCACTGTCTGGATGTAAATGTAGAGTTTGCAGGACGAAATGGTGCAAGTGATATGAAGGCGGTCATGAAGCTTTATAACCAAAAAATCGCTATCCCTCTCATGCCTGATGCTACAAAAGTAGAGACTATGGAAGAGGCCTTAAAATGTATCGGTGGTAAGCCTATCATCAATTCGGTAAACCTTGAAGATGGGGAAGAGAAGCTTGATGCTGTTTGCAAATTGGCAAAACGCTATGGTGCAGCTCTTGTTTGTCTAACTATCGATGAAAAAGGGATGGCAAAAACCACACAAGACAAACTTCGTATAGCTTCACGTATTTATGACCTATGTGTGAATCGTCACGGGATAAATCCATCTAACCTTATCTTTGATATGCTCACCTTTACAGTGGGAAGTGGTGACATAGAGTATCGTGATGCAGCAGTGCAAACTATAAATGCTATCAAGCAACTACATGAGAAATATCCTCAAGTTGGCTCAACTTTGGGGCTTTCAAATATCTCTTTTGGGCTTAGTAGTAACGCAAGGATATTTTTAAATAGTATCTTTTTGCACCACTGTTTAGAAGCAGGACTTACAAGTGTAATTATCAATGTCAAGCATATCCTACCTCTAGCAAAAATAAGCAATGAGGATAGAGATATATGCGAAGAGTTACTCTTTAGTGCTGATGATACAACACTCTTTAGATTTATAGAGCACTTTTCAGACAAAACTATAGATGGCTCCTCTATTGATGAGGCTTATGAAGCGCTTAATGACGAAGAGAAGATTAAAAAACTTCTCCTTGATGGAGATAAAGAGCGTATGTTGCCCCTTGTTTTGAGTGCCAAAGATACCCTAAGTGCCGATAAGATAGTCAATGAGATACTCATAGATGCTATGA
>DSAK01000119.1 GCA_011372825.1 Campylobacterota bacterium
CGCATCTTGCATTATCCTCATACCCATAGCTCTCTACAAGTTTTTCAAATATATCTAAAGTTTCAGGGAGGTTTCCCTTTTGTGCAAGCTCAACACAGTAGAGTGCATTTTCCTTGTTAGGGCGCAAGTAGACACAATCGTCATCCTCTGAATAGCCATAAATAGTTAGACTATTCTCAAAAACGCTATACCTATTGTCCACTGTTCTTAGCACAATGTCCTGAAAGAGATCACCAGCGATATGCAGTGCATTTGAAATTTTCTCTCTAAAGCCCATTTTTTACCTTGCGCTACTATTTTTCTTCAAATAGCAAACAAGATGAAAAGAGTTCTATAGGTAAGTATTTGCCATCCTCCACCTCAACTAGACCATTTTTTTCATCTAACGAAAGACCAACAGTTCTTTTTTCAACTTTTAGGCCTTTTCCGTCCCAAGCTCGATCCTGAAAGGCAGGAATGTACGTCATATCATCTTTTTTGACATAATAGACAAATTCATCTTTTTCTGAATACTTTGGTACGAGCTGGCATACTCCTCCAGGCATTTTTTGAATCTGCGACATTTGAATAGGGGGGTATTGTGGTGGTGTTGTCTTATCTACTCCATGCACTTCTTTTGATTCGTCGCTATCAGCATGGGGAGCATGGGGCATTGGAGCAACATCTTCCACCTCATCCAAAAACTGACTACTGATATTATTCTTTACACCAAAAGTATATTCTTGCATCCCAGTATTGCTCACATACGCAGGGGGTGGGGTGCTCTGTGGATAAACAGAATCAATGCTTGAATTTTTCTGCAATCCTTCTTCTTTTAGTTCATCTAGGAGTGATGAGATAAAAAAAGCCAAGAATAATACCAATACAACAACAAATCCAATCACCACACTGAAGAAAATTTTTTTGGGAGAGACACGTTGTTCTTTCTTTTTCTTTTTCTTTTTTGGTTTTTCTTTAGGCACAAACGCATCCTCCTCCTCTTCTTCTTCGAGATCATCGTCTTTAAATATATCCTCTTCGGGGGTGTCTGCAACTATCATTATAGTCTCATTGTGCGCATCTTCGTAACCTACGGTCTCTTCTTCAAACATTTCGCTGAGTGTTTCCCGCTCTGTTTTGGGTTGTGTCTTCTGTTTATCGGCTTTTATTTTTTCCAACAACTCTTTGTATTCAAGCGTCAAAGACTCAGCCTTTTTGGCAGCAACTATAATTGTTTTAATCTCTTTTGTATGTAGCTCGTGCTCGTTTGCCTCAAGAAACTCTTTAATGCGCGGAAGATGGGTAATAATTCTATCTTTTGTTAAGAACTTTGAAATAGACTTGCCTTCACATATATCTCTCAACATATCAACGGTCTTTATTACGGTATGGTAGTGTGCAAATCCATAGCTATTGGCTAGTGTTGTTAGTTTATTTTCAACCGACCTTAACGCTTTTTTGTTGCTCATTAATACGCCTCCATTTATTTGGGATATTGGTTAGTGGTTTTGAAAAATATATCAAGCGCACTACTTGCTGGTGTTGGGCTACAAATAATGCACTTTGTATATTTTTGTTTACGGATTGTTTCTTAGCTGCGAGTCGAACTTGTCGATCATTGCACCAAGGAACGATTTAACAACATATTTATTCCCGTCTGCTAGCGTGTGTGCGCCGTCACTTGCTGCTTTACCAATACTCCCCACAATAAAATAGGCTGCCATAAAGCCAACCAAAACAGAAAAGAAGACACCAACGCCTGCTTTAAGCCCATTATCTTCTTGTGACTGTTCAGACTTTCGCTTAAAATACGAATAGGTCATATATCCAGTGCCCGCTGGAAATATAATCCACAAAAGGTTAATGGCTATGATAAAAATCAACCCTGCGATACTTGCTGCTCCGACCACATAGTCCGAAGTCTCTTGCATTCCAGCATCAGCCGCTGCTGAAGCTATTGATGTTGATAACAATAGCATTGATGCTGCTAGCAAACCTTTTTTCCTAAACGCCGTAGTTTCCATTAATTTTGCTCCTTTGTTGTGTTGGATATAAAATTATAGCTTTAATTTTTTTCTAAATTTTCAATATTTTGCAAATCAAGCTCAATTTGTAGAAGTTTTTTTACTTTTTTGAGTTTTTCGTATGCTTCCATCTTCTCTATAAGTGTTTTTCTCGACAGTATTTTAATTCCCGCAACAAGTCTGTATCTCTCTTTTGTTATCTCTTTGCGCTCTTCAAGCTTTGCCTTGAGTTGATCTATTTGCCTGTTTAGTTCTCTTTCTTTGGTTTCGAGCAAATCTAATGTTTCTTTCTTTTCGTAACTAGTTGCAGTTTCTGTATTGGTTATACCATAACCAAGGGACAATGTAGATCCACAAAGAAACAAGAAATGCAAAAGAGGTAACCAAGTGGTTTTGTTCATAATTTTTCCTTTGCTACTATCTTGTTTTTGTGCTCTGAGGAGAAAGTTTTTGTGGCTTTAAGATTACAGGAATATCTAAGGATGTAAAATTAATTCCAAAAGGGTTGCCAATATGTGCATATCTTGCTGGATCTGCTTCCATTTTGTAGCCAACCTTAAACTCTATTCTTCGAGTATCCCATTCTGCTTTTGCTGGAATCCAGCTTTTTACTACAGCCTCAATGGAAATCTTTCCTTCAAAATAGGTTTTGCCAGACTTCTCTTTGTCTTCCCTCACTGTGTATGTTTCTATTTTTGTACCAATAATGTCAATATACTCTGGTAGTTTATTCTCTATGATAGAAAGATATAAAGAGTTGGCAAACTGGCTGATCACTTGTTTGTTTCCGTTAGTAAACTCTTTAATAAAATAATTAAATCGGTCATATCGATTGATGAGATCTTCTGCTCCGTTATACTTTTGGGTAAAGTTGTTAGAGATTTTGACAAGCCCTACAATTAAATTATCAGTGATATTGTTTACTAGATATTGTTTAAATCTCTCATCATAGTAGCTCATAGGACTCTTGTCTGCGACAATCACTTGTCCTGTCGCAGAAAGAAAAATTGGATGGGATATGTTTTTCTTAATGTAATGAGTATTTTGTACGAGCGTTTCGTTCATAGTGTCTGCAATCGAACCGATTTTATAATTCAAAAACAGAAAAGTAAAAATGAGGCCCCCAGTCAGGACATAGGTATTGTGCTGTACAAAACGATTGATTTTTTTCCATATCTCTTCATTTCCTAGAGTGATCTTTTTTTTAATCATCAAGTTTCCTTTTATTTTTTCACCATAAATATTTTAAATCCAGGTAGTTTTTGCCTTTATTGCTGATTGAAATTTCAATTCGGATCTTGCGCTTGTTTTTGTCTTTTGGTTCATAAACCCCCTCCACAACCACTTTCTTCCCATTGTAAATGTCAAGTATTGATTCTTCTGGGATCACGCCCGAAACATTAGCGTTTTTAAATTTTCCATACATGAAAAACTCACATGTCCCAGTATTGATTATCGCCTCGTCTATTTTCTTGATTTTTCTGTTTACACAACTGTAGTTACCAGTACTTGTTTGCACAACTTCAGAGCCACACTCTGGGCAACAGAATTTTGCTTTTTGGGGTCTTTTAAGGTTTCTCTCTACCCCTTCGCCTTCTTTAATTTTTTTAATTAGTTGACCTTTTTCGCTGTCTGGATTCTCTATTGCCTCTTCGAGTACTTCTTTCATTTGCTTATATACGGCTATGATAATTTTATTCCTGACCGCCCTTGCTGTATCTTGAAGCATCTCTTTTCTTAACAAGGGATCGATGATCTTTTCATCAAATTCTTTTATTCCGTCAATTGTCTTTTGCGGCAGAAGTTCAATAATTGCAATTCCTCTTTCGGTAGCTCTTATTTTTCCATTCTCGACTTTGGTGAATCCTCGTTTGAATTTCCCTTTGTCTAGTATATTTTTAATATGTGTCGCAAAAGTACTCTCTGCACCGATTCGATACTTTTTCATCATTAAGTGTAGAGAATTTTCTGTATATAAGGGTTTGGGGTTATCTGTATACTCCTCTAACTCAATTTGATTGATTACAATGAAATCTCCCTTAGTGTATTGCTTTTTGAGTTTAGATTCGACTGGTGCTACATTGTAGAGTGCCTTCCAGCCAAGATCATAATCATGTGTAAATATGTATTTAAAATGATAGTCAGACACTTTGGCATGAATAATGGTTCTTATCTGTTTGTTGTCGGGATAAAAAGCCGATAAGACAATTTTAGCTGCTTCGTCAAAGACAATCCGCTCATCTTTTGTTAATACCTCTGGCTCAATGTCTGCCGAAGAGATGGTATAAGGGGTGTGATTGACAACTACCTCTTTATTATCCCTAATGAGAGGTTCCCCCTCTTCGTACCATAAATATTTTTTAACTAAAGATGTGTTTAGGCGTGGGGCATCGTAGTATTTTGAGAGCATCTTTGCTATTTCTTTTTGCTCTTCAAGTTGCGAAAGGGGCATCATCCCCAAACATTCACCCCTTGGATATGTCATAATCTCTTTTTCATACATCACTTGAAGAAGACCATTGCGATCCCTCATTAATTCAGAGACAGTTGTGTTGGGGGTCATTTTATTTGAGACCATGTTTGCCATTTTTGATCCATCTACCCACGCTGGTGATCTTTTTTTAATTTTCTGTGTCTCAAACGTTTCCACTATAAGTATATTGTTCGACTCGATAATCGAAGCAATGTTGCTCATATAGGTTTTATTGGTAATCTTTTCTTTTTCTTCCTCTGGGAGTTGTAAGACAAATTCTCCAAAATCAGTATGCACTTTCAGCCTATACTTTTTTATTTTATTAAAGTTGTCATGCTCTTTGGTTCTTTCAACAATCTTTTGCAGTAATCTAGTTTGCTGTGTACCAAATGTAATATATGTATCCGTAAGCGTTCTTAGCAATCTTGTTCCATTGATACCTATGCAAGCGTTTTCATCAGCTCTAGCAGAACCTATAAACCTAAAAAGTTCCCAGTTGTAAGCATCTTCTTTGTGCATCGCTTTAATAATCTCTCTTTTGAGTGGCCCAGCAGAAAGGTTTGCAATATTAGCTGCATGAATAGGTATATTGCCATAGAGTCCATGGTATTCAAGAAATTCTACCCCCAACGAAGCTCCTTCATAATCGGGGTCTGTTGCTAATACGATATGTTCATAATCAAACTTTTTCATCATATTAGCAAAGGCAGAACATATTGAGATTTTGCTATCCCAGTTTTTAATTTCTTCTTTAATTTTTTGTTGCTTTTGTGGTATTCTTGATGTATTGATGATTTTCCTAGGTATATGACCGTTTTCATCTGGAACAAAAGGTAGCGGCGTGAGATCATTTCTATTGTAATCATCAAAGATGTCATCGTCTACCTCGAGAATGCTCCCAGATAGAGGGAAGACCACGATGTGTTTGCCAGCAAAATCACCCGAAAACCCCCTCTGTTCTCTTTTGTACTTTTCTACCAGCTTGCCTATGGCCTTAGCTTGTTTGGGTTTTTCTGTTAGGATTAACACAGACATTAGAGCACATCTTTCCCAGGATTAAGGTTGTGCCTTACACAAAAGCTTTCTGCCTCTTGCTCTGATGGAAAGATTACCTTTATCTTATCGCCGCCTATAACAGAAAAAGGCCTTCCTGAAGCCCTAAATAACTTTCTAAAGAACTCTGTGTCAGGAAAGGTTTTATACACCACTTTCATATCCTCCCCACCCAAGGAAGGGGTTATGCTATCACTTGGATCGATTCCAGGCAAAAAGATATTGTCTGAGGGGGCATGTGAATTTCTCTTCGCATAGGAGGAAGTACCCGATGGGGCATGTGAGTTATAACTGCTTTCTGCTTTTTCTATCTCAGGAAGCATAAGAATCTCTTCGGGTGTTAGCTGCTTTTCAATACTGCAGCCTTTTACTACTACAGAAACAGTTCCATCCTCATTTTTCTGTTGATAGACACGGGGAGGTGTGACTTTGTGCCTTTTTGTGAGGTATTTTCCTGATTCTAGTGCTTCGATCTTTTTTTTGTACTGACTTATGGCTGCTTCTGCTTTTGCAAGTCCTTTCTTATACCCCTCTTTTTCTCCTTCTTTATATCCATTTCTAAACCCTTTGTTATAAAAAAACGTTTCTTTTCCCTCCTCGTCTACCTTTTCTATGGCAGGGTTTGCACTTATGGGTGTCACCAAAAGAAATGCAGAAATGAGCGTGCCTGTTGTTGCAAGGTTTGTAAATCTTTGTTTCATATGCTTACTCCATTTTATTGTTGTAATGATTGTAGCAAATCTTATTCGTTTTTTTGCGTTTTTGAGACTATTACCACTCGCCGTTCACTTTGTTTACCCCAATTCTTACAAATTTGGTAAGATCGTAAACAATTGAGACCTCTGTGTCTGAGGTCATATTGATTTTATTAAGAGAGACCGCAAGATCAAGAAGCCCTGTCAGGAGGATGCCTAATACCCCCATAAGTATCTGGAAAACAAGTATCGTAAACACAAAGTGTATGAACATATTTCCTGCATACGCAGCGGACATCTCTTCTCCCGCTTGTTTGGTTTTGAGAGATGGTATTGAATGAATAAAAGAGAAAATCATGAAGAAAAAGACAATCAATAAAACATGATAAACCAGTTTAATTACCATCATCACTATGGCTATAAACCTAGCTGATGACAATTGCTCAGGCGTTCCGCTGCTGGCAATAACGCCATAATCAAGTGATCTCCATGTGTTGGGGCTAAGCCAATCGATATGCCAAAATCCATCAATACCTTGAGCGGGGTTCATTCCCCCTCCTGGCATTATGCTGATAAGAATCAAAATAAAGAGTGTAATGCCAATAAACCAACCGAAAACATAAAGAAATGTTTTTGTGATGTAAGGAATCATTGATGTAGACGCTGCGGTTTGTTTAGCCTGCCTAATCTCAAAAGCTACAATAGCTACCATGGCGACTATATACAACACAAAAGCACTTACCCCATAGATCATAACAACCTCTAGTTTTGCTAAAGTGAGTGCTGAAATATCTTCTCTAAGTGTCACTCAATACTCCTAATGTTTTGTCCTATAATTCTACTACATTTTAGTGTCTTTCAATTTTGAGTAGTCTAGGATTATCTTTATCAACGAATTGTACGCTGTGCCCTTTTTTATTGTCGGCATATCTCACATTGTTCTCTTTTGCGAAAATTATAGGATGCGTACTATGGGTTGTCACATTTGTACTTGTCTCAACTCCTATAGTTGGCTTAAATACTTGTTTGGCTACTCCGCCTTTTGTTTTTTGAGCTTCCTCTTCTGTGGCATCATCTTCATTGTCTGTATTGTTTTTCTTCTTTGCTACGCTAGGATCTGTTTGGCTAGGGTTAAGGCTGATTTCTCCCTTTAATCCATCTCCTAGTAGCATCCCAACTTTCCTGATTTTTTCTTTTAACTCATTAATTGTTTTGCTTTTTGCTGAAATCTGTTTTTCATATCTTCTCTTCTCTTGCTCCATAGTACTGATGAGGTCAGAAATTGTTTTTGATTTATCTTCAAAAAGCTCGCCCACACCAGGCACCACTCTAGTGTATGTTTGTGGATGAGAGATTTGTATAATAGATGGGTAGTAATTGTTTATCTTTGGATACTCTTTTTTTATTTTTTCGAGAATCGACTCTGCATGTTTTCTGGTTTTTTCTGTCATTGTAAAGCAGAGTATGTTTTCTTTTTGATTTTGTGCGTTTACTGTCTCCAGTAAAGAAGGGCTAAAATTCATAAAAAGTGCAAGACTCTCTAATTTAATTGCAGAAAAATAGTCTGTCTCTTGGTTATCTACTGTTTTTACCTCAATGCAATAGCCTTTGGGAATAGGTTTAAAGGCTTGTGATCTCTCGTGTTGCATCACTTTGATAGCCGATTTCATACCCATATCAAATGCCTCTTTTTGTACATCATCTCCGTATAAAAGTGAAAGATTAAACAAAAAAAAGGTCGCACTTACAGTTAGGACTTTTGATAGATACTTCTGTTTATTCATTGTTTTATTCCTTTTTTTGGTTGGTTTTATTGGGTTGCGTTTGGGTTCTTGTTAACTCCAGCTCTTTTATGCTTTCTGTTATATACACGATGCCTTTTTGGTACAACAAGATTTTTCTCTCTAATGCTTGTATGTGAGCGGTTTCCCTCATTATTTCGTGCTCCAGCAGCAAGATCTCTTTTTCAAGTGGTAGAATTTCTTTTTCGTATCTTTTTGCTACCCTATCTTCTAGCGTTTTATAACTGTCAAGTATGGTGGATGCAGAGCTTTCTATGCCAGGCAAGATTAAAGTACATCCAGGACATGATCCGCAATCTAATGCGTGAGAGAAGGATAATCCCAAGAGCGCAAGCGCAACATGAATGCACTTTTTAGGTATTAAATTCACTATATTTCCCCTCTCTAATTTCTTGAAGATATAAAATCATCGCTTTTTTAACAAAGGTAGCCTCAGCGTATCCGCTAAAATATAACGAAGAGATAGCAAATCTTACCATTGCCTCTTTTCTAGCAGTTAATTTTTCCCCTAAAATATCTTCTGCTCTACTAATAACATACCTTGCAATAAGTCTATCTATATCTTTCATATTTGCAAACAGATTAGGGTTGTCTTTCTTTTTTTTAAAATGATATACTTTTCCCTCTAAGAGTTCGTATATCTTGTAGTAGATTGTAGAAATATCTTCTCTAATTTCCCTTAGGGAAGGTCGGATTTCTTTCATCCTTCTTTTAATGAAATCAGCCTTAATAAAATAGCGTCTTTTGTGTTTTTTGGAAAAATCTGAGTAATATTCATAAATGACCAGATTATCTATTAGCTCCTGGTCTCTACCGTCGGTTATTCTATTATATATGGTTTGGAGCGATACACCCAATAATTTCGCAGCATCCTTTAATTTGACAACTTCAACCTTCAACACCTCATGGCGAAACGCAGAAAAATCAAACATGGTGGCTTCCTCATCTGCATCTACCTCTTCCATGTTGTCCAGAAAGCCTGAAACACTGCTGTCGATTTTATTGATTGCATCTCGATCCTCAAACTCTATATTTTCCTCTTTGTTGTCTTCATCAACAGACGAGAGGCGAGCAGTGCGATAGGCATCAATTGAAATAGGCATCAATCACACTCCCCATTGTTTTGTGTCTTATTGCTGATTTCGCCCTTTCCCTATCTTCTTCTCTTGCTTTGGCGATCTTTATTTGTTCGTATATCTGAGCTTCTTTTTTCGCAGCTACGCTATCCATATTCGATAGTTTTTTCTTGAAGCTGTCAATTTCTGAAAAGGTTCTTTTAATTTTTGCATCAAAACGCCTTTCTTGTGCTGCTATAGAATCTGAATCCCCCTTGAAATCGGATGGCAGTTTGGGGATATTGCGATATTTTGTTTCAAGTTCTTCGATCGTATAGTTTTTTTGATGTGTAGCATTTAATGATTCTGGGGCATTTTTCCCTGCACAGCCCAACAGGGAAAAGCATGCCGCCCCAACAAGCAAAGAGGATTTTAAATAAAACATTTTTCCTCTTGTGCTGTTGTCCAAATGGGCATTATAGTGCAAATCCTGACACATTACTTTGTCCAGGGGCTTTGAAGTCGTTTTTTTGTTTTTTAATACCATTTATTACCTTTTTCTGGTGCATTTGACCATTGGTTAGCTCTAGTTGTGCTTTAATGGCTCTGACTGCATCAGGAAGTGTCTCTCTTCCCTCATATCTCCGAATAGAGTACTCCTCTTTGACTTCTATCCCAAATTTTTCGGCATGCTTGAGCAGCGCTGAGGAGTCAAGACGAGGGACTAAATACTCTATCTTTTCAGTATGAGAAAATTTTAGCGAAAAAACCTCTTTAAAATACCCGTATTTTTTATTTTCATTTAAAAGGGTTTCTTTTTCAACACTTTCTAGACTCCTAGCAACAAAGTTATTGATTTTTTTTAATTGTGTAAATGCTCTTTCTTTTTCAGAATAAGTCTCAATTTTTTCTGCTTCTTCCACAAAACGTATCGTATCTGACAACAGATTTAATAACTCACTCTTTTCTTTTTCCTCTTCAATTGTCGCCTCGATAATATCATGAGTAAGCGTAGTGGCACTAGGGTGACCTCTCAGTATCAAACTTTTGACGGGAGTGTATCCAGCATGCTCATAGTAAGGGGTAAATATATTTAACCCCATTACCTCATCAGATAAATATTTAATGTCTTCTATCTCAAATTGTTCCAAATGTTTTTTTGAGAATTTGCTTCCTGTTGCCTCCTCGTAGATGCTACTAAGGCTTGGATTTCCCTTAACTGCTTGATATACTCGATCAATAAACTCTTTGCTCGACACGGCAGTATAGGCAATGATATGATTTTCTATCATTTTGTGCACAATCTCCTTCTCTTTTGGATCAGGATTTTCTGCTTCAAGAATTTCACGACTTCTTTTTGCTAGATCTTTGTAATAATTTACATCTTGATCTGGCGCAAGTGTTTCATCTTGTGCCAAATCCCTCTTGTTCATAAAGCGCTTATGTGTAAACAGCTGCACCACTTCATACGCTTTGCTCGTATTAATGATATGAAATTTTCCGTCTGTTTTAACGGGAATAAATGGTTCTAATTCAATGCCCTCTAACGCATCTATCGGGAAGGTTGATAACTTCCCCTCTTCTATGTAGCTATTTATCAACATGAGCGTTAACTCGTCTAAACCCGCCTTTAGGCCCCCTTCTTTTTCCGCTTCTTTGCTGCCATTTTTAATTTTCTCTATGGCATCTGTAGTAATCTTTTGAACATATCTATATGTTGCATATTGAAGATAGCGCATGCTTAAGATCCTTTTTTATAGCCTTCTTTTTCTGCTTTTAGGTTTCATTACAGATTTACCACCTCTTGTCTCCCCTGTTTTGTGTCTGGTCATTCTCGCCTTAGTTGCGTCGTTGTTTGCATTGGTGACACTATCGTGGTGTGTGGCGATATATTTTTGCATGTCCACAGAAAGGTTATTACACATACCTTTACTATTCATTTGTTGATAGAGCTTTTCTGCTTCTGCGTGATTGTCTACTTTTTGATAATGGTTGATTTTCTTATGGAGGTATCCTTGTAAATTTTTGCCCCCTGAGATATACACCATATTGTTGTAGGTTTCGCCTTTTGAGAGATAGAGGCTATTGCTAGTTTCGATTTTTTGCATAAGTTTATCGTTGTAATGCCCCACTTTCCGCAAATAGTTGCTCATCAGGTTCGCAGCCTCAGTTCCTCTTCCCCACCGCTCTCTGTATGGGTTGCCCAGTTTATCAGTCTTTATGGTTTTAAGAAGGGTCGTTGTACTATAGAGCCCCTGAAGTTCAATGCGGATTCCATTTAATTTCTGTTTTGAGATATTGGGGAAGTGTTTCGCATCAGAGAGCACTGTCATCACCTCTACAATCATCTGTTCACTCAGCCCATGTTTTTTGATCTTGTTTTGCAAGTCAACGGGGATTGTTACCCCGTAATTATCCCTAAGCTCTCCTCTTATAACATTGGTCAATACAGCATTTGAAGAGAGTACATCTCGCTGCAGAATAGGGATTACCCTGTTGAGTCTTGCTATTTCGCTTTCTATCTGCTTTGTTTTCTTGCCCTCAACTTCTTGTTTAAACTGATAATCATAGAGTGCTTCTCTATAATCTGATAATAACTCCATCATATCAAGCTTTTCTACAGTTGACATGTTTTTTAGATTGATAGCAGATCTATCTTTGAGTCTTTTGTAAAAATCTTCTTTATTCCTCTTCCCAAGAAGTTCAATTTCTGCTTCTGAGATTTTAATCAATGCCTCTAAGCTTTTTTCATTATCTTCAAGTTTTTCAAGCTCTTTATTGAGCTTAAGTATCTCTTCTGCTTTTTGCTCTGGTGCAAGTGACATAAACGCTTGTGGATCATTAGTTTTTGCTAAGACTTCTTCAATTGATCGTTTTGTATTTTCAAGCTGTTTTTTAAGTTTAAAAAAGTTTGCTTTTTCGTGATTTATTTTTTTATCTAGGTTATTAAACGATTGCTTGACACTTTCTAAAAAAAGCATCTCTCGCATCCTAACTGTTTGGTTGCCTGAAAATTCTCCTAAATTAGTGAGCCGTAATTCCGCTGGAAGCACATTGGTCGCCTCAGCTATATCGTATGCCGTTGCCTCCACTTCTGCATCTCTGATCACTTGATTTTCATGACCAGACTTTACAAATGTTCCCGCTTCGCCTATGTCATCCGCCTCTAAGTTAAGCGTCCTTGAAACTCCTTGTAGCCTATCTTCACTTGTTGCTATATACGTAGTTTCTTCCGCAGCATATCGGCTAATTCGATACTTTGCTCTTTGCATAAGATCATATTGCACGTCATTGACAAGTGACTTTAGCACAAAAAAGACTGCAAAGGGGTTGAGCCCCGTCATGGCATTTAGTCGCTCGAGCATCTGGCTTGACTCTTTAGAGTCCTGCTTGAGTTCGTTTTCAAGCTTATCAAAGCATGCTCTGGATAAAGAAGGGGTTGTCTCTACTGTTGTTGTGGGATTAATGGCATTTTCCATACACACCGTGAATCGAAAAATCGCTTCATTGTTTTGCGCAAAAAAGGCAAGCAGATTATTGAGGCTACGGTCTCTTTTTTGAGAAATATGCCGTGCCTCATTGATATAGATGCGCTCTAGGGCATCATTTTTAATCTGCTCATTGGTGTATGTTGGGAAAATATTTTTTTCGTTGGCGCTAATTGATTTCTTTGAAAAATCTTTAGATAGCTGAAGCATTTCTAATTTATCTTGTTCGCTAAGAGCCGAATTGTGAGTAAAGAGTTCAGAGTCCATCAAAGCCTCTGCCCCTTTTGTGTCAATTTCGGAAGATGCTGCTCTTTGGAGAAAAAGGTATGCGTTAAAGAGGTCGTTCACCTTATCTGATTTTGGCTTAAGCTTCGCAACCTCTTGATCGGTTGCGGTTGAAAGAAGACTCTCTTCGGCTTCATCGTCATAGATACCCTCATATAATTCTGGGTTGATAGACTTCAAAGAGGCCAAATATATACTATCTCTTAAGGCGAGTATAGCATCTTCGTTTCTTTTGTCTAGTGGCCCAAATTGAAATGGATTGAAGGCATTTTGAGTATTGATCTTATCGTATTTCGCATCATAGATAGGACGAAGTACATTTTGATGCTTGGCAATGATTGCATCAAGGTTATTTCTGACGTTTTTTATAACCAGTGTTCTTTCTGTTGGATCGGCTGGAAGAAAATCGTTTTCACCGCTTGTGAGTGTCGATGCGATTGCTGCATTGATGGCATCCTCTATGTTCTTTTTCTCCTCATGCTCTAATTCGTCTCTTAGCTCTCTATCGGAAAGAAATGCCAATATGCCCATAACACTCTCATCTGTTTTTTTAAAAAACTCCTCTACTCCAACATTT
This sequence comes from Campylobacterota bacterium, assembly GCA_011372825.1. Taxonomy (GTDB): domain Bacteria; phylum Campylobacterota; class Campylobacteria; order Campylobacterales; family Sulfurovaceae; genus BN30871. The sequence continues at coordinate 13,432 of DSAK01000119.1, forward strand.
GCCCCGCCCATCAGCTTATTGTGGCTCTCTACAAAATCCTTTTTTACCTTTTTGTACTGCTCATAATTCTCTTTCACCTCTTCCCATGGTCTATAAAGTATATCTATCTTGTCGTCATGATCATTGAGTATATTGCGCAACTGAAAAAGTCTATCATCTGGGGTGTGCCCTTTTTTTATCTGCTCATCTATCTTGGCCCCAATTAGATCGTCTAGTGTGGGCACTCCTCCCCCGCTAACCGTATAGCTGTGGGCATTTTCAAGTGCAACTCCTACTAAGTTAATCACGTGAGGGAGATTAATCCCATCCTCTTGTTCCTCTTCTAGCCCCGAAATACCCAGTACTTCTCTTTGCCTATTTTTAAAAATCTCTGTGATATTCTCATCAATCTTTCCTAGACGTTTTTTTTGCCAATACTTATGCTGTGTCTCTAACATGGTCATCTCATCAATGAGTTTTAGCATCACCTTGTAGCCTGGGTTGTTTCGTTGTCCGACTTTATTGAGTCTACTATATACCTCTTTGATAACCTTTTGCGGATCTTCACTTGCCCACTTGCTACTTTCAGAGAAAAAATCCTTCATGGTTACTGTAAGGTTTCTGTCTGATTCGATTTTCATAATCAGCATCTTTAACATATTGAGCTTCGCTGCACCTATGTTTCGTAGAAAATATTGCTCATTGTCATCAAGAACAGCCTGGTTGGTAATTTGCCCCTCTTTATAGAGAAAGCTGGTGCTATCCTCCCCTGTCTCTGCGAAGAAAAACTCAGGATTGGCAATACCTTCACTAAAAAGGCTTTGCAGATTATGCAACTTGCCTCCGCTTCTCATGTCTTTTTGTTGGGCTCTTCTTCTTGTAGCGGCTAGTGATTGCTGAGTAAGACCAAAACGTCTCTGAGACACATCAAACTCAAGGTGGTCATGTGCTGAGCCTGTTGTGATGGATTGTATCGAAGATGCCCCGAGTGCCACGCCTGCGGGAGGAAGAGAAGAGTGGAGCTTTGCCCCCTCCGTAGTTACCTCACTCATTTTGATCTCTTGGGTGGGATCTTGATTGGCGGTGGTGTGATTGTTAAGCCATGTTTCCTCACCTTTCTTGCTTCTGTTGTAATGCCCGACATCTTGAGTGCTCATCTTCTGCCTCCTTGTTAATCTCTGTAGACATTGTTTCGGTTGCCTGGCATTCCTTGGATGATTGCTTTTTCGCTGGCGTTGATTTTAGCGATGAGGTTTCGCACTTTCTCATCCATGAATTCGTTATGACTGGTAATAGTTCCTAATACCGCACGAGTATTTTTCAGTATGTTGTTTGTAGTTGCATCATACATGTTATGGAGGTGGTCTACAATATTTTCATGGAACTGGTCGATCTCTTTTTTGATGTCAGGAACA
>DSAK01000127.1 GCA_011372825.1 Campylobacterota bacterium
CTAAGTATCTATACGGAACTTTTTTTAACATACGGTTTAAAGTCTCCTATATGGAAAAAAGAGTTAAAACAAGAAGATTTACCAGCTTTGGCACTTGTTCCTGATGTAGGACTGCTTATTGTTTTGGAAAAAACAGCCGATAACTCATGGAAGTGTGATGGGCGAAATGGGATTAAATACTTTGAAACATTCCCTCAGGGTACAATTTTTAGCGATATCCGCCAAGAGCGAATCGATGGCAAAAAAGAGTCAGCTTTTGAGATGTTTAAAAGGATTGCAAAGAGACAAAAAACTGTTATTATCCAAGCGGCAGTAGCAACTCTCAGTATCAATATACTAGCACTTGGGACATCATTTTTTACGATGCAAGTTTATGACAGAGTTATACCAACGCAAGGTGTCTCCACATTGATAGCATTGATGATAGGGGTATTTATCGCAGTTTTTCTAGAGATGATTCTCAAAATTTCCCGATCTTCTATCTTGGATCATGCTTCAGTAGATATGGATCTAAGCTATTCACACGATATATTTAATCGCTTCTTAAAGGTAAGATCAGATGCTCTTCCAAAAAGTATAGGCTCCCTTTCGGGACAACTCCAAAGCTACGCTTCGGTTCGTGCTTTTATCTCGTCAGCTGCACTATATTTAGTGATAGATTTTCCATTTATACTCTTTTTCTTGGCTGTTATTGTCGCCATTGGTGGATGGACAATGGGGATCATACCTTTGATTTTCTTGATAGCCTCTATCATTGTCGCACTTACTTTTAAAAAAAAGATAGAGATACTAACCCATCAATCAAGTATGGCGTCACACAAAAAATTGGGGCTTTTAGTTGAAACTGTTGAGAATGCCGAAAGTGTAAAAACCACCGGAGCAAGCTACGCTGTCCTTAGCAAATGGAATGCTCTAAGCGAAGATGCTATCTATGATGATATAGCTATTCGCCACTATAGTGAAATGGCAACTTATATAGCTGCACTCATGCAACAACTTAGCTATATATCGCTTATCGCATGGGGTGCATATCTAGCAACTCAACAACAGCTTACAATGGGGGCATTGATTGCAATCTCTATTATATCAGGTAGAGTTTTAGCACCAGTGGCACAACTTCCAAACCTATTTGTACAGTGGGGCAGGGCAAAGATAGCTGTTGCTGATTTGGACAATATCTATGCACTTCCAAATGACAATGAGGGCGTAGTGAAGCCACTTACTCCTGAATCGATTGAGCCACGGTATTTGTGTCAAAATATTTCATTTAGCTATGGTGAAAATAGTCCATCAGTAAATATAAAAAACCTTCAAATTCAAAAAGGGGAGAGAATAGGAATATTGGGAGTTATCGGTTCTGGCAAATCAACGATGCTCAAAATTTTGGCAGGAATTTATACACCCAAAAGTGGAAGCATACTTATAGATGGTATAGATATGCAACATATAGCACGTGATAGAATAGTAGATGCAATTGGTTACTTGCCACAAAATGTAAAACTGATAGCTGGAACCCTAAGGGATAACCTTTTGTTAGGGCTAGTTGGGGTAGATGATGAGCAGATTATGCAAGCAGCAAATAAAACGGGTCTTGTAAATCTCATAAACAGTCTTCCCCAAGGGCTTGATACACCAGTGCCAGAGGGTGGAGAGAGTGTATCTGGTGGTCAAAAGCAATTGATTGCAATGACTAGAATGGTTATATCATCTCCAAAAGTCTGGCTGTTAGATGAACCAACGGCAAATATGGATGATAGTACAGAAAGACGCATATTGCAAATGCTAGATAGTGCTATCTCGCCAGAGCAAACACTCATTTTAGTTACCCACAAGCCAGCTCTTTTGGCGATGGTCTCTAGGCTAATAGTCTTAACCCCACAAGGGATTGCTATGGATGGACCAAGAGATGGTGTTCTAAAAGAGCTTACAAAATCCAAGCAAGCACGACAAACTACAAGGTCAAGCCAATTCAAAAGCAAACCAAAGCAATTAAATGGAGAAAATGTATGAAACAAAATATAAGACTCCCTTATATAACTCGCATAAACCCTCTTTGGATTGTTTTTGGTTCCCTTTTTTTGCTTATCATTCCGTTTTTGATTTGGGCATCTTTTGCTAAGCTTGATCGCATATCAAGAGCTCCTGGAAATGTGATAGCTACAGCAAAAACACAAGAGATACAAGCATCAAGTGATGGAGTAATTGAGCAAATATTTGTCAAAGAGGGACAAAAAGTAACCAAAGGGGAAAGGATAGTACTCCTTGAGAGAGCAAAAGCACAAGCAGCTTTTGATGATAGCAAATCAAAAGTCGTAGCACTTCAAGCCTCTTTAGCTCGTCTCAGAGCTGAGGTGTATCAGACAGATTTAGTTTTTCCAGAGGCTGTTTTAGAGTATCCAGAGTTCGTTTCAAACCAAACAGAGCTTTTCAAACGACGACAACAAGCACTCAATGATGAGATTTCAGCACTCCAAGAGGCACTCAAACTTTCTCAGCAAGAGTTAAATCTCAGTCTTCCATTACTTAATTCTGGAGACATCGGGGCAACAGAGATAATCCGCCTTAAAAAACAAGTTGCCGATTTAAAAGGGCAAATATCAAATAAAAGAAATAAATATTTTCAAGACTCACAAGCTGAGATGACAAAAGCAGAAGAGGAGCTTGCCGCAAGAGAACAAGAGCTTGCAGATCGTAAAATCAATCTCGAATGGACAGAGATTTATGCTCCAATGGATGGGATAGTAAAAGATATCTTGATTACTACTAGAGGAGCTAGGGTTCGTGCTGGAGATGTCATCTTGCAATTAGTCCCTTTCGGGGATAAGCTTATAGTTGAGGCAAAACTTCCACCATCTGATATCTCATTTATCACCAAAGGTCAAAGGGCAGCAGTTAAGCTTGATGCGTATGATTACTCAATATATGGCATTTTTGATGGCACAGTTATATATATTAGTCCAGATGCACTTACTGAAAAAACATCCGAAGGGGAGAAGTACTACTTTAGAGTAAGGATAGCCTTAGATCAAACCGAGCTAATTTCTAAAATGGGAAAAAAGATAGAGGTCACTCCAGGTATGACAACAAATGTTGATATCATCACCGGAAGACGCACCGTGTTGCAATATCTAGCAAAACCTCTCATAAAGACTTTTTCAGAAGCATTTCATGAGCGTTGATTGATGGTTTGTAGTTAAGAGCAGATTGCTTTTGTAACTACAAATCCACCTACTATAAGCCATGCACACATTATCAATGCGGTGTAAAAAGGTGCTACTTCAGTAGTCTTGAAATTGGCAAATTTCGTCCCGATCCTAAGAGCTACCATAGCCATAGTAAGCAAAAAAAGTATCTAAGATATTGATATTTTCAACAATACCTTTTGGGACAATTTGTAACGAATTAAACTCAGCTACAACTACAAAATAGACGGTAAACCATGGTATTAAAGCCTTTTGACTTCATCTCCCTTTTCTTTTGATTTGGCTGTTAAGTTTAGATAGATACCTAAGATTATCAAGAGTGGTGCTATCATCATTACTCGTGTCATTTTAGCAATCACAGCACTATTAGCCATCTCTTCTGGATGCTTTGGGACGCTCCATGGGACTGCAATTACTTGTGCTACCTCATGGATGCTTGCTCCTACATAGATTTCAAACTCTTAAGGTGACATATATAGATATCTAGTTGTATAAAGCATAGGGTAAATAAATATAGCAATTGTCCCAAATAAAACTAACATTGAGACTGCAATAGAAGCGTTGTATTCTTGTGATTTTAAAACTGCCTCAGTGGCAAGAACCGCTACTGCACCACATACAGATGAACCCGATGCATTTTTCAATGATATATCTCTATCCATTTAAAAAGCTTGATATCTACTAAGCCACCGAGCAAAAATGTGCTAATTAGCATCACAAAAGAGACCAAAAACCCATCCATTCCAACAGAGGCTATCTCTTGAAAAGTGATACGAAAACCATAAAGAACTATAGCAAATCGCAATATCTTTTTTGCACTAAAAGTTATCCCGCTTTGCCATGAAGTAGGGGCTTTAAATAGATTTATGTTTGCATAGATCATCCCTAATATTATCCCTATAACTAGACCCGAGAGACCCAGAGATTGTATCGGCTTCCAAAATGAAATAGCAGTTGCAATGGTAGCTATAAAAGCTACAAATAAAACTCCAAAGATAAATCCATCGTTAAGTTTAAATGACAACATTTTAAATTTCCTATAAAATACCTGATTAAATTTAGTCAAAATTATACTGAAATCGTGCATAATTCAAAAATCAAAAAAAAAGTGTATAATAATTAGTTACGATTATTAATACAAAGGGGAATGTATGACAAGTAATATGACACTAAGGCAAATAGAGATTTTTCTCAATGTGGTTAATATGGGGCACTTAACCAATGTAGCAAAAGATATGGATTTGAGCCAATCGGCGATATCTATGTCTATAAAAGAGCTTGAGACAATCATTGGAAGAAAGCTTTTTGATAGGATTAACAAAAGACTGGTTCTCAATGAAGTTGGAAGGGCATTTTTCAAAGAGATAAAACCGCTATACAAAAAGATTATTGATATCCAAAATGAATTTCAAAACTCACCAAAAAAAGGGCTTATTAGAGTAGGGGCAAGTACTACCATTGTGGACTATCTGATGCCTCCTATTATTTGTCAATATATGGATAGTTACCCTGAGGTACAAATCTCTCTCAAAGAGGGGAATACTAAATATATAGTAGAACTTATAAAAAATGGTGAAATTGATGTAGGGTTTGTTGAGGGTTATGTGCAAGATGTTGAGATAATAAAAGAGAAGATAGGTGTTGATGAATTAGTAATTGTTACATCAAGTGATGCTTTTCAAACTCCATGCCTTATCGATGTATTGAGTGGCTATAAATGGGCATTGAGTGAGAAGGGAAGCGGTACTCGCGAAATTTTTCTAGACTATATCAAAGGGAAAGTTGATAATCTCAATATATTTTTAGAATTAGGGCACACTGAGTCTATAAAAAGTATACTAAAAGACAGAGTCTGTTTTGCATGTCTGTCTAAAATCGCAGTAGAAAAAGAGATAGAAGAGGGGACACTCTATGAAGTACCTGTCAAGAAGTTTGAATGCAAAAGAGACTTCTTAATGATTTTCCACAAAGACAAATATCATAGTGAGTTATTTGACAAGTTTACCCATTTTGTCAAAAAAATGATAGCTCAAACACTAGAATCAAAGCAACAATAGCTATCTAAATTTTTCATAGTCACTTAGGGTTTTGAGATTTGTAAAATGGTAACTAATTTTAAACCCAATAAGAGTTGTTTTTGACTGCATAAGCAACTCTATGAGTTTATGGTTGTTTTCATTTAGAAGTTTTTTCTAAAGCTATAATCAAGCTTCTATAGATACCATAAAGCGCTTTGATTTCTATCTGGGTTTTTTTGTACTGATGTAGACATTGAAAACATATTTTGAGTTGTTGTATTGGTATTGTGACAAAGCAGGAGGATTGCCAAAAGATAAAAGAGCTTTATCGCACCTCATTCTTAGCCACGATTTCCCTCCTTTTTTTCCGATAAAACAAGAGCTAACAGCGAAAATAGTGCGATGATACCTTGCCATAAAAAGAGGTTATCTCCATAGAGTTTTCCTGCAACTATTGCCCCCAAAGAGCCCCCAAGTCCAAATGCAATCCCTAAGAAAAATTGTTGTGCCAATTTTTTTTGTGCATATAGCAACAAAAGATAGCTAATTGCAGCTGTATGATAAAGGGCAAAGCTAATAGCATGGAGCGATTGAGCAAAGAAGACAAAGCCAACTTCTCCAGCAAAGAGATACAAGATAAACCACCTAAGTGCAGTTATAAGTGTAGCAAATTGGATTATTTTGAGGAGATTGCGTTGCAATAGAGGTCCTTGAAAATAGAGCATTAGGATTTCACATATTACCCCAAAGCTCCACATCCAGCTTATAATCTCCAAAGATACTCCATGGGACTCTTGATAGATGGTAAAAAAGTTATAAAAACCTCCAAAGCTCATTTGCATCAGAAGAAGCGAGAGCCAAAACCACATATAAGTACGGAGATAAAAAGTACTACTATCTTCAATTTGGTTTTTCAAAGAGGTATCAAATCTCCCAGCAATTGCACCAAAAATAAGGGTTAGAGATGCTATCACTACAAGGGCTATTAGTCCACTATTGGGTTCTTTGAGAGTTTTTCCAAGCCACAAAACAATTACCATAAACCCGATAGAGCCCCAGAGTCGGATTTTACCATAGTGGGATTTTGATAGGTGAGATAGCGCAATGGTCTCGACATAGGGCAGGGATATCCCCATGGTTGCACCAAAGAGAAGATTTGCAAGGAGATAACTCCAAAAAGAGTCGATAGTAAACCAAAAAATGATTGTTGCACCAACAGTTAGTAGTAGTGAGTAGAGATAGTTTTTGTAGTGTAAAACAAGTCCATAGCGGAATAAAAATGGGACAATAAACCGCATAAAAGGGGCAGCGGCGTAGATAATCCCAACCTCAAAAGGGCTATAACCTAAATCGATAAGAATTTTTGGCAAAAAGACTATATATACACCAACTAGCGCAAAGTAAAAGAAGTAATAACTTGCTAAAACACTAGCAATGATAAACTTATTGGTGGTTATTGTCATAAATTGTTACAGTGCCAGCTAGTAAATCGTGGAGTGTTTTTCTATCTTTTCTAAAAAACATCAATAGCCAACCAAATATCGAGAAAAAAGATAGTATCGCAGTACAGTTTCTAAAAATTATAATCCCCAAAGAGGGTTTTTCATTGGTGTGTGAATCGGTCAATATGAGATTATAAGCTTTGTATCCAGGGGTCTGTTGAGAGCGATAAAAAAATAGTGTCTGGATGATAATTAAGGGGACTAAAATCGATATCCATCCTGCTAATTTTTGTTGTGCAAATCCATCTCTACCATCCATGACAAGGTAAAATGCGATATACATTATAGGCATCAATATGATAAAGCTATCTACTATAAAAGCTTTTATTTTAAGAGAAGCTGGCGCATAATTTGGCTTTACAACTGGTTTTGGAGTTGGCGAAGTATTTTTGATAGTTCTAAAGCGCTTTTTTTTTGCCATATCTTAAAACTCCATGAGTATTTTATAGAGAAATCATTATATCGTTGTGTTTATAAAAATAGCGATGCTTTTGGTCAAACATGGTATGATATGTTTAAATTTTATTTTGGAAAAGTATAGTGAAAAAAACTTTTGCTTGTTTGCTTATCATAGTATCTTCGCTTTGGGCAGCTCAGATTGACACAAGGCTTTATGAGGCGGAGAATCTTTTGAGCTATTATGACCAAATTGAGATACATCTAGAGCAAAATGCCACAACAGATGAAGCCATAGAGAGGATAAAAAGTGAAAAAACTCTTTTAGGAAAGCTAAGGAGCTTGGCTACTAGAGGTTCATCGATTGATATCGAAATTGACCTATCAATTTTAGAAAAAGAGGAGATTTCAGAGCAAGAGTACATGGAGTCATTTGAATTGCTTGCAAGAGCGATGGCAGAGAGGCAAAAGCTTGAAAGAAATCAAATGTTTATTCAAGAGAAACTCTCTTATCTAAAAAAACAAATAGAAAAGACAACAAACCCTTTGTCAAAAAATCTTCAACTCTATCAGCTACAATTTGCTTATTATAAACTCAAACAATCTAACGATGATATGCTAATTCGTGGATACACTATATTGATTGAAGATGCAAAAAAAGATATCCTCGAAGCAATAGCTAGAGTTACTTTTGATGAATCGTTTGATTTTGTGGCACTAGAGAGTGAATTAAAAAAGATAGAACAAAAATTAGTAGCCTATAACTTAACAAAAGAGAGGGAGATGCTCTCCCAAGATCAAATCTCAAATGAACTACAAGATAAATTAAAATCAGCCCAAAAAGAGAAAGATGAGAAGCTAAAAGCCTTGTTTGATGCACATTTGATAGAGGCTCTTAGTGCATTTCAAGATCATAATATCCCAAAAACAATAAGTCTGCAACAAACACTATCTTCACTAACAGAGATGATATCTTCGGGCAAGACTGTGTATCAAATGAAGCTTGAGCTACATGATGAGATGGTCAAAGAGAACACAAATATTTTGGGCTATATCGTCCCTAGTTTTCAAGAATTCTTTAAATCTACTTCGATAAAACTCTCAAATTTTCTTGTAGCTCCATTTGTTGTTTTAGATGAAACTCCAATTAGTGCTATGAGCTTGTTTAAGGCAATTGGAATTTTTATCTTAGGTTTCTTAGTGGCAAAGCTCTATTTTTGGATTTTGACATGGTTTTATAAAAAGCGTAAAGATATCAGTATGGTTTGGCTCAAAGTGATAGCAAATGTTGGCTTTATTTTGATTTTGTTTATTAGCCTTGTTGTTGCTATTGCTAGCATAGGGCTTAGCGTAACCAATCTAGCTGTGATAGCAGGGGTTCTCTCTATCGGGCTTGGTTTTGCCCTCAAAAGTGTAGTCTCAAGCATGATATCAGGGATGATTCTTTTGAGCGAAAATTATATAAAAATAGGAGATTATATCCGTATCAATGATCAACTAACCGGCAAAGTCACCGATATAGGTTTGAGAGCCTCTGTTTTAAAAACGATAGACAATATAGATATAGTGATACCAAACAATGAGCTTACAGATAATCAGGTGGTCAATTTAACTCTTGATAATCGTATCAGGAGGATTTATGTCCCGTTTAAAGTTGGATATGGTGCTGATATCAAGCAAGTAAAGTCCATTATAGTTGAAGCAGTAATGCAAAGCAAAATCAAGCTCCTAAGAGAACCGCTTAAATACAAACCAAATGTTTGGATGAGACATATGTCAGATAGTTTTATAGAGCTTGATTTGTTAGTTTGGATAGAGGGTCTTAGACCATCAACCCCATCTAATTTGCTTATTTTGATATATGAAACATTACAAAAAAATAATATAGATATGCCATACCCACAACTCGATTTGCATCTCAAAAATCCACGTATTTTGCCCTCATTTCGTAAGCAATTATAGTGGTATTTGTTTGGTGGTGTAATGGTAATTTGATGTTAAGGAGATAAAATGGAAGAGATATATGAGAAGTTAGGGCTTTTTTATCTAGGGAAAGATTTAGACAAAGCTACGATGGAGAGTAGTGATGTTTTGACACTACTTAAAGATAAATATTTTACAACTCATGCGACTATTATAGGGATGACAGGCTCTGGAAAAACAGGACTTGGGGTAGGGCTTATAGAAGAAGCAGCGATTGATAACATCCCATCTATCATAATCGATCCAAAAGGAGATATGGGTAATTTATGTCTAACAGACCCAACTTTTAGTGCCCAAAACTTTGCACCATGGGTAGAGGATGAGGCAAAAGCAAAAGGTATTGAGACTCTTGAGTATGCTTCTAAAGTTGCAGATTCATGGAAAGCAGGGATTGAGTCGTGGCACCAATCTCCAGAGCGTGTTGAGAGATTTGGGAGTGTTGCTAAAACTATCTACACTCCAGGGGGTCTATCTGGCATCCCTATAAACATTATGGGCTCCTTGGAAACTCCACCTATAGAGATCATGCAAGAGTTGGACTTGTTTGCCTCTTATCTTAAAACAACAGTAACAAGCCTACTTTCACTTATAGGGATAACAGGAGATGTACTCAATGCAAAAGAGTATATTTTGTTGGCACAGATTCTCTCAGATTCTTGGAATGAAGGTAAAAACTTAAGTATAGAATCACTCATTAGTGCGATTATCACCCCACCTTTTTCAAAAATAGGTGTTTTAGCGCTAGATGACTTTTATCCACCAAAAGATAGATTTGCATTGGCAACTAAGTTAAACACACTCCTTGCATCTCCACATTTTCAAGTTTGGTTACAAGGCGAAGATCTAGATATACAAAAGCTCCTTTATGATGAAAAAGGGAAGGCAAAAATAGCTATTTTTTCGATTGGTCATTTGAGTGACGAAGAGAGGATGTTTTTTGTTTCATTGTTTTTAAATAGGTATATTGCATGGATGCGAAGACAAGGAGGGACAGAGGCACTTAAAACTATTCTTTATATGGATGAGATATTTGGATTTTTTCCACCGAGCAAAAATCCTCCAAGCAAAGAGCCTATGCTTTTGCTTCTTAAGCAGGCTAGAGCATTTGGCGTTGGTGTGGTGCTTAGTACCCAAAATCCAGTAGATTTGGACTATAAGGGGCTTTCCAATATAGGCACATGGTTTATAGGCAGACTCCAAACAACACAAGATATAGACAGGGTAATAGAGGGATTAAGTGGGCAGATCGGCTCTGACTTTGCAAAAGATGAGATTCGTCGGACACTAGCAAACCTACCAAAAAGGAGTTTTTTCCTCAAGAGCGCCCATCTTGAGGATATAAGACTTTTTGCTACCAGATGGGTGCTTAGTTATCTCAAGGGACCTTTGCAACGAGACGAGATAGCAACTCTTATGGAGCTACAAAAGCAAAATATTACACCAAGGAGAGAGACTCCAAAAGAGAGTTTTGCGAAGTTAGAGCCACTACAAGCAGGAATTGTCCAATATTTTGAGATTGACCATTTTGATAAGAAAAATTACATCCCATTTCTTGGCATAAAAGCTACAACCTATTTTTATAACCAATCAAAAGGGATAGATGAACATCAAGAGTTGCACTTTCATATCCCACTTGAAAAAGAGGCACTTTATCTCAAATACGACAACGTTTTACAGCAAGAGATAGATATGGCACTTTTTTCAGATAAGCAGCCATCACAGGGCAATTTCGCTCCGTTGCCAGCTTTTATCAAAACAGAAAAAGATCTCAAGTCGATTTCAAATGAAATAAAAAATTGGATTTATCAAACACAACATTTAACCCTCTTTTATTGCAAGCCTTTGCGTTTAGACTCAAAGCCATATGAGAGCGAGAGTGACTTTAGAGTTCGTCTTCAGGATGTTTTAAATCAAAAAAAAGAGGAGGAGATAGCTAAACTGCAAAGTAGATTTGAGGCTAGAGAAAAAACTTTACTTCAAAGACTCCAAAGGGCACAACTGCAAGCCCAAAAAGAGCAAGCCAATTCTACAGGCTCTATGATAGAAGCTGGGATTGCAGTATTGGGGGCACTTTTTGGAAAAAGAAGCAGAACTTCAATCAATACAGCAATTACCAAAGGAAGAAGGGTTCTTAAAAATAGGGGCAATATGAGTAGAATCGATACCCAAATAGTACAGATCGAAGAGGATATGGAGATACTTTTGCGAAATTTTGAAGATGAAGTTGATAGTTTATCTCAAAAATTTCTAGTCAAAAATTATCCTGTTGAAGAGTTGATTATAAAATCACGCAAAAGCGATATAAAAATTCTCTTTAGCGCTATTTTGTGGAAGCTAGCCTAGCTTCTGCTCCCAGGTTTGATCGGAGTAGAGCCAGATTTGCAAAGGGGGCAATCAGTTGGCTCATACATAGGAAAATCAAAATCTTCAAGTGCAAAAAATGGTATATTTGGTGGAATTTTGCAGTTTGGTTTTTGAGTGATATCACTACCGACTCGTCTACAAAAGCCTCTATTTGCCAAGGCACCAAATGCGACTACTTTGCCACCAAGCTCAGTTATGATTTTTGCCACTTCCATCGCTGAACCACCAGTTGTGATGATATCTTCACAGATGAGTATATGCTCATCTTGGGCTATCTCAAAACCTCTTCTTAGCTCCATTTGCCCCTCTTTTCGCTCAGCAAATATACTTCGAACACCAAGGGCACGTGCCAATTCATAACCAGCTATCACTCCACCAAGAGCCGGAGCACATACAGTATCTATTTGTATACCACTAGCTTGTATTTGTTTTGCTAACGCTTTTGCCAAAATCTCAGCTGTAGCTGGATTTTCAAGTACTTTTGCACTTTGGAGATATCGGCTAGAGTGATTACCGCTAGAGAGTATAAAATGACCTTCAAGCAATGCCCCTGCTTGTATATAAATTTCTTCTACATTCATCGTTAAACTTTCATGATATCGGCTTCTTTTGCCTTGAGGACTTCTTCTACTTTTGCTATAAAATCGTCTGTTATCTTTTGGATACGATCAAGCCCTTTTTTGCTCTCATCTTCACTTATTGTTTTATCTTTTTCTAGTTTTTTTACCTTATCGTTGCTATCTTTTCTTATGTTTCTAATCGCAACTCTTGCTTTTTCACCCATAGCTTTTGCCTGCTTGACTATCTCAGTTCTTTGTTCTACTGTCATCGGAGGGAAAAATAGTTTGATGATGCTACCGTCATTGTTTGGGTTTACACCAATATTTGCCTCTTGAATCGCTTTTGCGATAGGTTCTAGAAGTGTTTTTTCCCACGGACTAATTGCTATTGTGGTAGCATCTTGGACTATAATATTGCTAACTTGATTAAGAGCCGTTGGGGTGCCATAATAATCGACTTTGATATTATCAACTATATGTGTGCTTACTTTACCGGTGCGTAGGGTAGAGAAGTCTCTTTTGAGTGCCTCTATACTCTTCTCCATGTGTGTTGTGGTGTCGGTATATATTTCATCTAACATTTAAAATGCTCCTGTATGGGATTTTTGCAATTTTACCCTTTTTTTGCTTGCTGCCTATTGAGGTAGAATTTATACTTTTTTTGTATATAGAAAATAGGAATTATTTAAAGTGAAGATCAAGAGAGTGAAACAAGAGGAGGGCAAAACTAACTTTGCCCTAAAAAGAGTTATTGACAAGGGTTGATTAGAGCATTTTGGTCTGCATAGAGATAGACCTCAACGCGTCTATTGAGTGCCTTATTTGCTGCTGTTGTGTTTGGTACGATTTCATTGTTGTATGAACATCCAACTGCTGAAATAGAGTTTTGAATCCCTGTATTATACAGAGTATTGCTAACTCCACTTGCTCTTCTTTGAGAAAGACCCAAGTTGTAGTCATAGCTTCCTGAGTTGTCAGTAAAACCAGCTACTTGAACTATAGTTTGTGGATACTCTTGCAAGAGTTGCCCAACTTTTGAGACTTTTGTAGCAGCTGATGGCTGTAAAGTTGCTGAATCTACAGCAAACATCATAGAGTCTCTAAACATAATTTTTACATAATTATCAGATTTTGAAACAATCAAATCTTGATTTGGGTCAAGTGCTGCTAATGGGTCATTGTTGACTCCTGTGCCCAAAGCACGAGCTATTTTATCAGCTTGTTGGTCAAGACTATACCCAATGCCAGCTCCAGCTACACCACCAAGGGCTGCACCAATTAAAGCTCTTTGTCTTGTTTTGGTGCTACTCTTGCCTGATGGACCAGTCGTCGCACCAACGACGGCACCACCGATTGCACCAATAACAGCACCAGTTTTTGTTCTTGTGGTACTATTTTGTTCGACAAGACCTTGATTTACACAACCACCTAGCATCATCAGTGTTAGCGAGGATGCAACAAGAGGCATGAGTATATTTTTTCGCATTTAAATCTCCTAAGGTTATAATTTTGAATTATTGTATCATAAAATTTGTGAGTAAACTGTGAATGTATTACGATTGATTGGTTATCTTTTTGTGCCACTCTTGTAAAGTTTTCTCAAAACCGATTGCATCGGTGTGGTATATAGATATTTTTTCTAGTAAGTAATCTTGTGCTACCCAGCCTCCAAAATCGTGAGGATAGAGATATTTATCAGAGTTTGGTTGGATATGTGGTGGTATCTCTTTTGTTGTATCTTTTTGCACTACCTTTTGAGCTTCGTTTATTGCTTTGTAGGCACTATTTGATTTAGGGGAAGAGGCAAGGTAAATAGCAAGCTGTGCAAGAGGTATTCTAGCTTCTGGAAAACCTATGTGTAAAACTATATTGAGGATATTGCTTGCTAGCATAGAGGCATTGGGATTTGCATTGCCTATATCTTCACTAGCAAGTATACAAAGGCGTCTTGCTATAAAATCTGCACTCTCACCTCCTGCAATGAGCTTAGCTAGATAGTAAAGAGAGGCATCTATATCGCTACCCCTTATGCTTTTGATGAGTGCTGATACAAGGTCGTAATGATAGCTATCTTCTATACTGCCATTTTGCAAAGGGTAAGGCCTTAAAGCTTTAACCGTATCATAGATGATAGTGGGTGATATTTTTGATGCACTATCAAC
>DSAK01000162.1 GCA_011372825.1 Campylobacterota bacterium
GGTATGAAGTTCGAAGATATCGAAATAGAAGAGGTAGATTTTGGGGCGATGCTCGAGGAGTCTTTTAAGAGGGAAGACTCAGGGAGCAATCTAGTCTCAGGTAAAATTGTACAAATAAACGAAGCAGACAATCAAGCGATTATCGATATCGGTAGAAAAAAAGAGGCAATTATGTCTTTGGATCAATTGCGTGATGGTGAAGGTGCTTTGCTTTTTACTGAGGGTGATGACATAGATGTAGTTGTGACAGGTTCACGTGGTGATCGAGCTGTGGTCTCTTATGAGGTAGCAAAAAAACAAATTGCACTCAAAGAGTTTATAGAGAGTTACGATGAGACTCAAGAGTATATTATAGATGGTGTAGTGACCAAGAAAAATAAAGGTGGCTACATAGTGGAGTGCGATGGTTTAGAGTTTTTTATGCCAAAAACATTGGCATATCTAAGTCAAAAGATAGATGCTATAGGTAGAAAAATCAAAGCTATCGTTACAAAAGTTGATAAAGATAAAAACTCTGTTATCATCTCTAGAAAAGAGCTTATCGAAAGAGAGAGTGAAAAGATCGATGAAGTTGCTACGGCCATATTAGAAAAAAAAGAGCCATTGATAGGTGTCGTCAAAAAGATAACTAATTATGGTCTTTTTGTTGATGTTGGTGGTGTTGATGGATTGGTTCATTATTCTCAAATTTCACACAAAGGTCCAGTAAACCCTTCAAAGTATTTCTCGGAAGGTGATGAGGTTAGTGTGATTGGCTTAGATTATGACAAGAAAAAACGACACCTCTCACTATCTATCAAAAGCACCCATCCCGATCCATGGAAAGATATAGAGAAGATACTTAGTGTTGGAGATACTGTAAGCGCTCAAGTTAGCAATATAGAGCCTTATGGTGTGTTTGTCGATTTGGGTGAAGATTTGGAAGCATTTTTGCATGTTTCAGAGATATCATGGGATAAAAATGTGAAGCATCCACAAGATTATCTTACTATTGGTCAAGAGGTCAATGTAGAGATAATTGAAATAAACAAAGAGGAAAAAAGACTTCGTGTGAGTCTAAAAAAGCTTAGTGCTAAACCAATCGATTCATTTGTAGCTTCTCATAAAGTTGGAGATGTCGTCCGTGGTGTTGTGACATCAATTACCGATTTTGGAGCATTTGTAAAAATAGGAAATATTGAAGGTTTATTGCACAATCAAGAGATTTCATGGGATAAAACAAAAACAGCAAAAAATAGTCTAAAATCTCAAGAAGAGGTTGAGGTGAAAATCATCAAAATCGATAAAGAAGCAGGGAAAATTTCTTTAAGTAAAAAAGCTCTTGAAGATTCTCCAACAAAACAATTTGCAGCGACTCATAAGGTTGGAGATATCGTTGAGGGTGTCGTAAAAGATAAAAAAGATTTTGGTGTATTTATATCAATTAATGGAAATATCGATGCACTAATTCGTACAGAAGATCTAGCCCCACTCAAGATAGAAGAGATTGAAAAAGGTAAAGAGATCAAAGCAGTTATCGTGTTTATGGATATACCAAATGACCGTATTCGTGCATCTGTAAAAAGACTTGAAAGACAACAAGAAAGAGACGCTATAAGTCGTATCAATACCGCTCAAGATGATAGCATGACACTGGGTGATATACTCAAAGATCAGTTGAAAAAATAAGGATATATCGATGTCAAAAACAGTCGTTGTTGTATGTGACCATATCCATCAAAAAGGGTTGGATATATTGGTCACTGACCCTGACATAGAGATGATCAATGCAGCAGATGAGCCAAAAGATAAACTTGTCAAAGAGATTTTGCCACAAGCTACAGTGGCTATTACTCGAAGCTCTACAGATGTTGATGAGTTTTTCTTGGAATATGCCACTTCTATCAAGGCAATTGTTAGGGCTGGTGTTGGTGTCGATAATGTCGATATGGATGGATGCAGTAAGAGAGGTATTGTGGTGATGAATGTTCCAACTGCAAATACAATTGCAGCAGTTGAGCTTACTATGGCACATATGCTTTCGTGCGTACGCCAATTTCCTTATGCCCATAACAATCTAAAAATTGATAGAGTTTGGCGACGACAAGACTGGTATGGCACTGAACTAAAAGGGAAAAAACTAGGTATCATAGGATTTGGTAATATAGGCTCTCGTGTTGGGATACGAGCAAAAGCTTTTGAGATGGAAGTGATTGCATATGATCCCTATATAGATTCATCAAAAGCGACAAACCTTGATATCGCCTATACAGAAAATTTTGAAGATATATTGGCATGCGATATCATCACTATACATACTCCAAAAACAGAAGAGACTATAGGGATGATAGGGGCCGATGAGATATCCAAGATGAAAGATGGTGTGATTCTTATCAATTGCGCTAGAGGCGGTCTCTATGAGGAGAAAGCACTTTTAGAGGGGCTAGCAAGTGGCAAGATAGCAATGGCTGGAATCGATGTCTTTGACAAAGAGCCAGCGATAGATCATCCATTGCTCGATCTTAACAATGTCACTGTCACTCCACACTTAGGGGCAAATACCCTTGAGTCTCAAGAGAATATAGCTATTCAAGCAAGTGAAAATGCAATATCAGCTGCCAAAGGGATATCCTATCCAAATGGCTTAAATTTGCCAATCAAAGAGAATGAATTGCCAGATTTTGTTAGGCCATATCTCGAGTTGACTCAAAAAATGGGACACTTAAGTGCGCAGATTATGAGAAGTGCTGTTAAATCTATCAAGATAACCGCAAGAGGGGATATAGCACCATACATAGAATCACTAGGTACTTTTGCAACAGTGGGTATCTTGACTGAATCACTAGCTGATCAGGTTAATTATGTCAATGCTGAATTTGTAGCAAAAGAGCGTGGGATAGAAATCACAAAAGAGACAAAACCAAACGAGAGTGGATTTAACAATAAGATAACTATCAAGATTGCCACTCAAAATGGGACACTCAGGATTGCAGGGACTGTATTTGAAGGGACTGTGCAAAGAATCATAGAGATAGATGATTATATAGTCGATGTTGAACCAAAAGGGGCTATGATATTTTTCAGAAATACAGACACCCCTGGAGTGATAGGAGATGTTGGTAAAATTATAGCAGAGCATAAACTCAATATATCTGATTTTAGGTTGGGCAGAGATCACCGCAAGCAAGCTCTTGCAGTAGTTAGAGTAGATGGGGTAATCACAAAAAAACTTTTAGAAGATCTTTCAAGGTTAGAGGCATGCCTTAGTGCTTCATATGGGGTCTTGTAACCCCTTTGTTTTTAAATAACTCAAGAAATTTATGCTAGTTAATCTATCTTTGGTATAATAACTCTCAATTAAAAAAAGTTAACAAGGAATTTTGGAGTGAAACCTTTGAGATATTTAGTTACAATTTTATTGGCACTTCCATTGTGGTCAGGTGTGCAAAATCTATCGCTTGATCAAGCAATTGAGATGCTTAAAAAAGAGAATCTTGAGTTGAAAATTTCTCGTTTTGATGAACAAATCAAACAATACGAAGCAAAAATAGCACGAGCCTACAAGCTTGGCAAGCTTGATACTACAGTGACTGGAATGCGCTCAAACGATGCAGGAAATGTTTTTGGGTTCAAGCTTCAAAGTAGAGAGGCAACTTTTGGTGATTTTGGATTTGGTGAATTGAAAGACGGTGCTGATCCACTTCCAGTTGCTCCAAAGGCATTAAACTATCCAGTTGCTAGAAATCACTATCTTGCAAAAGCTACTTTTGCTATCCCACTTTATACAGGTGGCAAACTTGAAGAGTATGGGAAAATAGCACACAAGATGGTCGAAATGAGTCGTCTTGATACAAAAAAAGTGCTACAAGAGAAGATTTTTCAAACGAAAAAAACATTTTTTGATATCGCACTTGTTGAGCAGTATATCAACCATTTGACAAAAATTAACACAAACATCAAGAGACTAGAAGGTATAGTAACTGCGATGCAACAAGAGGGGTATGCTATACAAACTGATATCCTTGAGGTACAGTCACGCTCCGAAGAGGCACAAAGTATGCTTATTGAGGCGCAGTTAAACCGTGATTTGGCGTATCAGTTTCTATCTTTTTTGCTCAATCAAGAGGTCCATTCTATAGTTAAGCCAAAAGAGATAAAACGCTACTCACCGCTTACTCCAGAAAATATCCAACAAAATAACCTTGATATCCAAAAAGCTAAGCTAGGAGTAGAGATAAGTCGTATGGCAGTTGCTGTCCAGGAGAGTAATTTCTTGCCAAATATAGGGGCATTTGCCGAATATGGAAGTGGAAATGATGCCTTTTTGCAAGATTTTAGGGACAAAGACTTTTATACTGCTGGAGTGCAACTTTCGTGGAATATATTTAATGGTGGCATAGATAGTGCCAATCTCCAAAAAGCAAAAATCGAATTTCTCAAGACAACAAATCAACTCGAACTTGCCAAGAGTGGTATAGCAGTACAAGCCAAAAAGCTACAAACAGAGATTTTTGCTCATCAAAAAAAGATAGCAGCACATGAAAAAAAACTTCAACTTGCCTCAAAAGTCTATGAGACATATAGCGAAAAATACAAAGAGGGTATCGCATCTATCTCCGATGTACTAGTGAAGCAATCAGAAGAGTTACAGGCACTTTTAGAGTTATTGGGGATAAAAAACGATTATCATGCAAAGATATTTGCTTTGGAGAATTTAGCAAACAAAGGAGTTGAATGATGGGGTTATTGAGACTTTTTATCGTATCAATGTTGGTTATAAGCTATAGTTTAAGTTCAGAATTGGTTTTGAGTGGGAGTGTTGTTTCTGACAATCAAAAAGTACTCACAAGTCGCAATATGGGGTATGTCAAAGAGATGTTAGTGAGCGAAGGAGATTTAGTAAAAAAAGGGCAATTACTCTATGTAATTGACCCTATCGAGGTAAATGCAGCAGAGCAGATGAATCAAAATCAGCTTGATAATATCATGACAAATCTTGTTAGACATGAGAGACTTTATGCAAAAGGGATGGTCTCAAAATATGATTTGGAAAACCTCCGTTTAGCGGCTAAAAATCAAAAACAGATGTTAGCTATATCAAAAGCTCAAGACAAGTATCTTCGGGTAACAGCTCCCAATGATGGCATCATAGTTGCAAAACATCTCAACGAAGGGGAAATGGCAACTCCAGGGATGCCAGCACTTGTCTTGACAGATTTGGATAAACTTAAAATAGTTATTGAGATTGGCGAGAGTGATTTGTCATTATTTGAAGTAGGAACACCCCTAAAAGTTCAAGTACCATCTGTCAATTTTGAAACAAAAGGGAGTGTGAGTGCCATAATTCCCGCTTCAAATCCAATGACACATAAATTTAGAGCAAAAGTCTCTTTTGACAAGGGCGAGAAGATGATCTATCCAGGTATGTTTGCTCGTATCGTTTTGGAGAGGGAGAGTAAATAGGTATGGAGCAACGCTATAAACCTCACGATATTGCTGGATATTTAGCCCAAGGTTTTTTAAAAAATCCACTCACAGCACTTCTTGGGATTTTTTTGCTTTTTATTGGCTATCTTGCATTGGTGATAATGCCAAGAGAAGAGGATCCTCAAATTGCTATCTCAGGTGGTACAGTGATAGTTGCTATGCCAGGAGCTAGTGCATCTGAAGTAGAGAAAATCATCGTCGATCCCCTTGAGCGAAAACTAAGAGAGATAAAAGGGATCGAGCACATTTATGGTATGGCCATGGATAATGTCGGGATGGTCAATGTCATGTACTATATAGGGGAGAATCGCGAAGACTCTAACCTCAAGCTATATGACAAGGTGATGCAAAATCTAGATTTGCTCCCAAAAGGGGCGATGCAACCATTAGTGAAGCCTTTTGATATAGATATAGATATACCTATAGTTAGTGTTGCATTTTTTGTCAAAGACTCCAACAAAACAGATGATATAGCGTTTTACAATACGATAAAAAATATACAACAAGAGATAAATAGTGTTGAAAATGTCTCCAAAACAACACTTCAAGGTGCTAAAAAACCACAGTATAATATTGAAGTTGATTTGCCAAAACTTAGTGCGTACAATATATCTTTGGGGCAAGTGATGCAAGGTGTCTCTTCTATGTCAGTTGGGGTACCAGAGGTCAAAACTCCTACACAAGATGGGAAAATAGTAGTTTTTGGTATCGAAAATGGGATCAAAGATACCGATGATATTGCCAATATAGCTATCGCAAATTATGGTGGTTCATTGGTCTATATCAGAGATATTGCCAAGGTTACAAAAGGGATAGATACCCAAAACTTTCAAGAAGCAAAAATTCGCTACAGAGATAGCGACGATGAGCCGATAAAAGCAGAAAAAAGACAAACTACCCTAAGTGTATCAAAGTTAGCAGGGACAAATGCAGTTGTAGTGGCACAAGATGTCTTAGAGACTATAGCAAAAAATGAGCAAATGCTTCACGATGCAGGTATTGGGTACATTGTCTCTAGAAATTATGGAATCCGCGCAAACAATGCAGTCAATGAGCTGATGCACCATTTGGTCATTACGATTATTTTTATCGCTGTTATGCTAGTTTTTGCCCTTGGGTGGAGGGAGTCTTTGATAGTCACTTTTACTGTACCAGCGATATTGGCGATTACTCTGTTTATCGCTTATTTGAGTGACCAGACTATCAATCGGATAACCTTATTTGCTTTTTTGCTCTCTTTGGGCTTGCTTGTAGATGCAGCTATTATAGTTATAGAAAACATACATCGCCATACGCATTCACATAACGCACACAACCAAAGTATGGAAGAGCTTTTAGTTGAGGCAACAGACGAGATAGGTCCACCTACCAACATAGCAACTTTGGCTATCATTTTGACTATGGTTCCGATGGCATTTGTTGGTGGGATGATGGGGTCATTTATGAAGCCAATCCCTCTAAATGTACCAGTGGCATTGATCGCTTCTTTGGTAGTAGCATATATCTTTACCCCATATCTAGCACTCAAGCTACTCTCCAAAGGTAAAGAAAAAGGGGAGAAAAAATGAAACGATTTGAAAAATTTATAAAAAGCATTTTAGAAAATCGTGCCAAAAAAAAGATAGTATTGATAGCAACTGCTGTACTGTTTCTCCTCTCATTGTTGATGTTTCCAACGAAGATAGTTTTAGCAAAGATGCTTCCAGGGAAGAGTGATAACACATTTTCTATCTATATCGATGCTCCAGCTGGTAGCTCTGTAGTTCAGACCAAAGAGGTTGCCACATGCGCTATGGATATCTTGCAAGAGGAGTCACAGATACTCCATATGGAACTTTTTTTAGCCCATGGGATACCACTTGATTATGCAGGATTGGTCAAGGGTAGTGGGATGAAACAGACACAAAATGTAGCAGAGATATCGGTAAATCTTACAGATAAAAAAACTAGAAAAGAGCCTTCATATCTCATGGTGCAACGACTCAGACCTATCGTCCAAGAGGCTTGCGAGGGAATAGTCGATGGCACATCGATCAAATTTGTAGAACAGCCAGCGGGTCCTCCGACAATGGCTTCAGTTGTTGTAGAGGTGCATGGACAAGATAATGCCAAGATTAGTCAAATAGCCTTACAAGTCGCAAGTATCCTCTCTGATACAAAAGGGTTGGTTGATGTTGATATATTAGGGGACAAAATCTACCAAAAATACAGCCTTGAGCTTGACAAGGAGAGGGCTGCGCGTAGCGGACTTGATGTCGCGCAAGTCAATCAGATGCTTTATCTGGCTTTTGAAGGGATGGTTGTAGGGTATAAAAATACTCCAGACTCTACAGATCAAATCCCTATTTTTCTTGTACTTGATTCAGATAGCAAGTCGCTACACTCTAGCTCAAAAGAGGCATTGTATACCAAGCTCTCATCTTTGGAGATGATGAATCAATCGGGTATGCTTGTGCCTCTTTCGCAGCTAGTTACAATCAAAGAAGTTGACTCTAGTCCTATCATAATGCATAAAAATCTTAGTCGCATGGCAAATGTCATAGCAGAGACTGATATGGTATCGCAAGTCTATCCACTCTTGGATGCAAGGGCTCAAATGATTGAATATTTTAGCGATGATTATGTGGTGACCAAAGAGCCAGGAATGTCAACTTATATGTTTGATTTGCATCTTGAGGATAAAAAAACTGGTGAGAAGTTTTTACTCAGATGGGATGGTGAGATGAAAGTGACTCTTGATACCTTTAGGGATTTGGGCGGAGCTTTTATAGCTGCATTGGTTTTGATATTTCTCTTGTTGGTTGTCTATTATAAAAGTTTTGTTCTAAGTGGCACAGTGTTGCTCGGTTCATTTTTGTCTATCATTGGTGTTATTTTTGGGCATTTAGTCGCTGATATTGTGACACGCGATACATTCTTTTTGACTGCCACTTCGCTCATAGGCTTTATAGCCCTTATGGGGATAAGTTCAAGAAATTCATTGCTATTGATAGATTTTGCAAAGTCTCTTATGATAGATCATGGTATTGAAAAAAAACAAGCCATCGCTATAGCTTCAGCAACTAGAGCCAAACCTATAGCGCTCACAGCGATAGCTATCATACTAGGATCAACTCTCCTTGCAGGTGACCCTATATTTGGAGGGCTAGGTGTGGCACTCATCTCAGGGACTGTTGCAGCGGTCTTTGTCTCTTTGCTTTTTGTTCCTATATTGATGGACAATTCAAAAGCGATGGATTTCACACCAATCAAAAACGATAGAAGCAACTAACGCGCTTCTGTAGTATCTTTGGTTTTTTATCATATCTTCTTTAATCATTCATACGATATAATTTATATATTTTGAGAAACAAGGAGTAGCGATGGCAACAGTAGGTATGGGTGATATAAAAAAGGGTGTTCGACTTGAAATCGACGGCAATCCATTTAAAGTTATCGAATTCCAACATGTCAAGCCTGGAAAAGGGGCGGCGTTTGTAAGGGTAAAGATCAAAAACCTACAAACAGGCAAGGTGATAGAAAAAACTGTCCATGCAGGTGATAAGTTTGAAGTGCCTTCTTTGGAGCAAAAGACTATGCAGTACCTCTATGATGATGGTGAATTTTTGCAGTTTATGGATACTACTAACTACGAGCAGATAGGATTGACACTAGATCAAGTAGGTAAAGAGACATTTGATTTTATGGTTGATGGGATGGAGGCAGATATTTTGTTTCACAATGGCAAGCCTATATCAGTTGAGATACCACAAACTGTTGTTTTGAAAGTCGTTGAAACTCCTCCAAACTTCAAAGGGGATAGCCAAGGCGGTAAAAAACCAGCTACCCTTGAGAGTGGAGCGGTAGTTCAGGTACCATTTCATATACTAGAGGGCGAAATGATAAAAGTTGACACCATAGAGGGAGTCTATCTAGAAAAAGCAAAATAAAAGGAGAGATGATGGCACGCGTATTGTTACCACTAGCAGAAGGGTTTGAAGAGATTGAGGCAGTAAGTCTGATAGATATCATGAGACGAGGTGGTATCGATGTAGTTGTTGCTTATCTTGATGCCGATTTTTCAGGAGAGCTTGTCACGGGGGCAAATGGTATCACTATACAAGCACAATTGCCAATCTCGAGCATCATAGCAGATGATTTTGATATGATAGTATTGCCTGGTGGATGGGGTGGAACCAATCATCTAGCACAAGATACAAGAGTCCAAAGTCTCCTTAGAGATTTCCAAGCCAAAGATAAATTTGTAGGTGCGATATGTGCTGCACCTTTTGCACTTCACAAAGCAGGAGTACTTAGCCAAAATTATACATGTTATCCATCTGTAGAAGAACAAATAGGCGGGAGTGGATATACCGACAAGCACGAAGTTGTCCAAGACGGCAAAGTACTCACCTCAAGAGGTCCAGGGACTGCAATTTGCTTTGGGCTTGCTATCGTGAGACTCCTTGTTGGCCAAGAGAGCTATGAGATGGTAAGAGGCGGTACATTAAGTGAGTTTTGCAAACCTCTATAAGAACGACCCAAAAAGATGGAGTCTTCTTGTGAAGAGAAACGACTTTAAGCACTAAACGATGTGAGTAAGTTCTCATAATCACTCAATTTTTAGAGCGATACCCAATGGTAAAGTTTATAGCTTACCTTTTGGATAAGATCATTGAAGATGGCTTCTTTGATTTTGATCATCAAAAAACGTAGCTACCCTTGCCATCTTTGATTTGCATGGATGATACAAAAGATATATATCAATCGAATAACTCTCAAAAAAATTAACATCATTTTAGTTAAACCTATAGTATCATTTTGCTATGAGTTATATTAATAAAATATTTTTACTGGATGTGCAAGGCAACTAGAGTTGTATGCAAAGAAGGGGTGAGATGAATGACCGTCTCTAAATTAGTCTCCTCCAGAGGCAAATCTTCTCTATCGAGGAGATTGGTAAAAGATTAAGTGGTGTAGCGCTTGTAGCAAGTGCATTGCTACTTACAGAGGTGCAAGCAGATTCGTTAATGAATGCAAATGGATGTGTCGATCAAAATAGAACTAGTACTTGCGTTGGTATTGGTGAAGATGCAAAAGCTTGCGGTGATGGTATCGTAGCTATTGGCTGGAATAGTAATGCGAACAATGGTGAACTTAAAAGTGAGCCTATACCATATCATCAGAAAATTCAAAGTAGTGTTGCTATCGGGCGTGATACTAATACTACATTGGGTGTTGCCATCGGTAATGAGGCAATTGGTGGAGCAAAAGAAGGGACCTTGTCTGGCCAGACTTACATACATGTTGGTACTGCATTAGGTGCTGGTACGAACGCCTTAGGACACCGCTCTATCGCTATAGGTACTATGCGCAACCGTAAAACATACGCGAATGGTTTACAATCGATTGCAATAGGTAACGCTGTTAAGGCTTTGGGCAATAATGCTATCGCCATAGGCAACAGTAGGTCCGATAAGAATGGAGATTATAATGCAACACATACCCATAGCGCCAAAGGCTATGCCTCCATCGCATTGGGTTTATACTCCCAAGCTGATGGTAACAACTCTATTGTTTTGGGTCGTTATTCCAAAGCGAATGGTCTTAGATTGGTTGCTATAGGTAGACGCACTCAAGCCACAGAGCAATCAGCGACAGCATTAGGTGACAGATCACAAGCAACAAACAAGTATGTAACTGCCTTAGGTCATGTAACAAAAGCAAAGGGAGTTGCTAGTACAGCTTTAGGTTCTTATGCAGCAACATCTAGCAGAGCATCTACTGCGATGGGATGAAATGCTAAAGCTTCACAGACAAATGCTATCGCTATCGGTACTGACACCAATGCAGCAGGAGAAAATAGTATCGCTATGGGTGTAGGTGCCAAAGCAACAGGAAACAAAAGTATCTCTATAGGTACAGGCAATGAAGTGAGCGGTCAAGGCTCTGGTGCTATCGGAGATCCGACAGAGATTATAGGTAATGAGTCGTATTCTTTAGGTAACGACAACAATATTTCTGCAGACTATGCAGGTGTATTTGGTAATGACAACATTATTGCATGGGGTGCTGATGGTAGTCGTATCATCGGTAATAATAGCATTGATGTAGCAGACGCCTTTGTATTGGGTAACAATGCAGATGTAACCAAGCAGGGCGGTGTAGCTATAGGTAGCAGTTCAGTCTCCGATAGAGATGCTGGTGTGGCAGGATTTAACCCGGCTACAGGTGCTGCAGGCGATCAAAACAGAGCCATCGCAGCTACAAAAAGTACTACTGGAGCAGTAGCAGTTGGGGATGCAAATAAAAAAGTATTTAGACAAATCGCAGGAGTGGCAGCTGGTACAGAAGATGGTGACGCAGTCAATGTAAGCCAACTCAAGGCAGTTTCTGATGTTGCAAGTGCAGGTTGGAACCTCACAACAAATGGTGATGCAAATAGCTCAACTAAGGTAGCACCTTATGCGAGTGTAGACTTTAGTAGTAGCGATGGCAACATAAAGATTACTAACGAAGGGTTAAATGTCAAATTGGCTCTTGCTGATGACATTGAGATTAACAACAGTATCAAAGTTGGCGATACAAAAATTGATTCATTTGGTTTGACAATCGAAGGTGGACCTAGCGTAACAAAAGATGGGATAGATGCTGGAGGTAAAGTCATCGCAGGTATTGCACCTGATGAAGTTAGCGAAACAAGTACAGAAGCTATCAACGGAAGTCAGCTTTATACAATAGGACAAGTGGCAAATGCAGGATGGAATCTGAGTGTTTGTGGTGGAGATTTGGACAATATCGCACCCAATGATACGCTCAATGTGGTTGATGGTACTAATACTGTTGCAACATATGATGCAGCAAAAAAAGAACTAGCAGTCAGTATGGTTGATAATCCAACATTTGCTGGAGAAGTGACCATGGATGGGGGCATGAGTGTTGGCTTAGGACAAAAAGTAGATATGGGTGGTAATGTCATTAGCAATGTAGGAGCTGGAGTTGCTGATACAGATGGCGTAAATGTTGCACAGCTCAATGAGGCAGCCAACAGATGGGTTACTGCTGAACAAACAACAGAAGATTATATACCTCCAGTTGCAACAGGAAAAGGAAGCACTGCCATAGGTAGTGGTGCCATAGCTAGTGGCACAAATTCAGTAGCAATTGGTGTAAACTCTAGTGATGAGGGAAGAGACAATGTGGTCTCTGTAGGCTCAGCTGGCAATGAGAGACAAATCACCAATGTAGCTGCTGGTAAAAAACCAACAGACGCAGTAAATGTAAGTCAGCTCGACGCTTTAGGTGCTGCTCTTCACAACCATATAAATAAAGTAGGTAAAAGAGCAAGCGCTGGAACAGCTTCGGCTATGGCGTCTGGCAATCTACTCCAAGCAACTATACCAGGCAAAGGGATGGCATCTATGAGTGGTGGATACTATGATGGACAATCTGCAGTTGCTTTTGGTATCTCTAAAATGTCAGATAATGGTAAATGGGTTTGTAAAAGCAGGAGGATCGATAGATTCACAAGATAAAGTCGGTGTTAGCGCAGCTGTAGGCTTCCATTTTTAAGATAAGGACACAAGAACACTATGAAAATAAAAGTAACAATATACGCGATTATCGCAGGCTTAATCGTATAAGGGTGTATAAGTACACTCAGTCATGATATAACAACAGATGGCAAGGTTGGCAAGTTGGTTTGGCCAGAGTTAGACAAAGCGTTTACTAAGCAAGGGATATACCCAAGCAAGGAAGCTTTGGATCTCATAAGACCGGGACACACAAAAAAGGATTTATATGCACTCTTTGGACCTCCTCATCAGCAAGAAGGTTTTTTTAGGGTGAGAGAGTTGGAATATATCTTTAAGTTTAGACAACCAAAGACTAATGAACCAAAAATTTGCCAGTTCAAGGTGATATTTGATAAAGATTATTTAGTCCAAAGCTATTTTTGGAATCCGCCAGGATGTGGCGAGAGTAAGCCACAAGTATTTACACTTGACAGTGAACTTCTTTTTGATTTTGACAAATTTGATAGAAATAACATTAGCCAAGAAGGCAAAGCAATGCTTGATAGTGTTGCTAAGCAGCTTGTAGAAGCTAAATCTACAAATATACTTGTTACTGGCTATGCTGACC
>DSAK01000114.1 GCA_011372825.1 Campylobacterota bacterium
CCCTCTTCGCTTCCGACTTCATATTTGATAAATTGGGTCACTAGTGTATTTAGATTGGAATCATCGATTGGGTGACAATAGACTACTCTTGCTCGATTTCTTTTGCTAGCCATTGCTATATGGTATTTGACCATTGGGTTATCATCATTGATTCGCCCACCAAAGACTATAATCGCATCAGAGGATTTTACTGTAGTCAAATCTCCGCTATAGAGCATCGTCCCACTTGTGCTTCCAAAGGCTTCTAAAAACTGTTGGTACCCATAGGCTTCAGGACAAACCAACTTTACCCCTAACTTTTTTTTCAAAGTTTGTAATATCATCGCCTCTTCGTTAGTAATCATCGCCGAAAATGCTATTGTTTTTGCCTCTTTGAACGCTTCAATTGCATGTGAAAAAGCAACCTTGTCTTTTGTTACATTGGTATTTGCAAAATCAAAAGCAAATCTTCCTGCTCCACACAAAGAACTAAATTCAAACGGATTAGTTACCCGATAAATCTTCTCATCTTTATGCTCAATAGTTGCTGATTTTGTCTCATAGTACAATGCGCATCCACTACTACAGTGTACGCAAGTTGCTGGGATTTTATTTAACTCCCATGCATTTGAAGTATACTTAAAATCTGTACTTACAAGTGCACCCACAGGACACACTGCCATACACTCTCCACAGCCACTACAATCTTTGTCTAGTTTTGTGTTAATGATAGTGGACTTGTATCCACCTACAGATATTGCCAAAGTACCATCTCCAACTATCTCATTGCACACATGCACACATTTCTCACACACAATGCACAAAGCGGGATCATAAGAGATAAACCCCCAATTCTCAACTGCCCTTTTTTGCTCTTTGGCACTAAAAGTTTGTCTAGAGACATCAAACTCAAGTGTTTTATTTTGCAAATCACACTCACCACTCTTATCGCAAACTCCACACTCAAGAGGATGGTTGACATTATAAAGCTTCATTATATTTTGACGCTGTTCAAAAAGCTTACTACTTTGTGTTCGAACAACTGCACCATCGACTGCTTGCTCTTGACACGACAAAATAGGACCCTCAACCCCCTCAACTTCTACTACGCACATTCTGCAAGAAGCGATTGGTTCAACTTTGGTTAGGTAGCACATCGTTGGGATATAAATCCCGTTTTTTCTTGCTACTTGGAGGATTGTATCCCCTTGTGTTGCTTCACATTTTTGATTGTCAATTGTGATTGATATGGTATTTTGAGTTATATTTTTTTTGTCCATTTTTATACCGCCACCATTGAGATATAGTAACATCGCATACACCGCTCGGACTCACGCAGTGCCTCTTCACCAGTTAATCCACGATTGACCTCTTTGTTGTTGTCTTTTCGCTCATCTACAGAGAGTTTTTTGCTCACTTGGCGTTTAACCCCTGGCATCCATCCCGTTATTTTCTCTTTTTTGTTGTAGACTTTGAGGGCTTTGAGATGATCTTCCATAATCTCATCATCACTCAAAATAATCTCGCCCGTCTCCAAATAGCGTTTCATCACACTTGCTGCTCTCTTTGCTTGTCCAACAGCATTGACAATAGTCATTGGTCCATACTCGCAATCTCCAGCTGCAAAAAGACCTTTTCGTGATGTCATATAATCTTTGCCATTTGTTAAGAGTGTTCCCCATGATGTGAGTGCAAGATCCCATTCACTTGGTAAGAGTTGCAAATCAGCTGCTTGAGAAACTGCTGGGATTAGATAGTCACACTCTATCTCAAAATCACCACCCTCAATCTTGATAAGTTGTGCTCTGCCACCATTTGGATCAGGGACTAGCTCAAATCTATTAACAAGCAGTTTTGTAATCTTCTCTCCATCATCATAGATTCGCTCAATAGCAGAGTGAAATATAAACTCAACACCCTCCTCGACTGCCTCATGGTACTCTTCATAGGTTGTATTTTTGATAATAGTTGCCTCATCTCTACGATAGAGCATGATAACTTTCTTAGCACCTTCTCGGATAGCGCAACGAACAACATCCATTGAGGTAAAACCGCCACCTACGCAAACTACAACTTTATCTTGCAAATCTTCGCGTACTGGGCTTCCAATGCCATATTTATGCCACAAATTTACCTTGTCAAGCATCGCTATAGCTCCCCAATAGCCCTTTATATCTTGTTTTTCATTTTCTGCGCCAATTTTTTTAGACAATCTAGTCCCAAATGCTAGCAATGTAGCATCGTACTCGCTGTCAATCTCTTTAAGCCTTGTTGCATCAACTCTATGGTTTGTATAAACACTTACTGCCTCCATTGATGTGACAAGTTCTATGTCTTTGTTATACTTAGCTATTGGCATACGATACTCAGGAACACCAACTGCAACCTCTCCTCCAAGGACAGGTAACTCTTCAAAAATGTCTACTTTTATCCCCTCTAAAGCAAGATAATAAGCAGCAGTAAGTCCCGCTGGTCCAGCTCCAACAATCGCTACTTTTTTTCCATCATTTCTCAAAGGCTTAGGTGTTTGCGGGTGTCGCCAAGGCAAAGAGTGATCTGTCTCGTAATCTGCACCCAATCTTTTGAGCTCCATGATTGAAATTGGCTCATCTAGATTTGCTCTTCGACAGGCATCTTCACAAGGGTGAGGACATACTCTTCCGCAAGTGTGAGCCAAAGGCATAGTTTGACGGGTTGCTGCTAGTGAGTCATCAAAAAGCATATCTCGAACACCTTCGATATATGCAGGTATATCTACATGAGCAGGACACATGTCGGTGCATGGAGCTGTAACTTTTGCTATATAGCTAACCTCTTGATTGTAGTGCTTAGATGGTATTTGATTTTCAATCACAAAATCAAACTCATCTTTAAAATGTTCTATCAAATCCAAGATTGGCTTAGGTACTGTCCTGCCAATCTCACATTTTGAAGTGAGCATCATCGTTTCACTTACCTCTTTGAGGTGCTCTATATCTGCGAAGCTCCCCTCGCCTCTTGCTATCTTATCGAGCATATCATAAAGTATTCTACCGCCCCATCTCCCTGGTGCACATCTACCGCAGGCTTCTGAATAGATTTGGTATTGGGCGGCATACTCCATCGCTAAACGAATAACATCGACATCAGCGTCAAAAAGGGCAACTCCATCCCAACCGATAAAAGCTTTTGATGCTCTATCTGCTACATAGGTACTAGGGAGTGTAAACCCTGATGAGTCCCATGACTCTGCATCTTTATTTCGGTTGTCGATAAACTCGCCTTGCCAAGTTGAAAATACAACAGCAGACATCAAACTACCTTTTTCTTCACTACTATGGTCCAGTCAACTTCATTGAACTTAAGGGAATTTAGAAGCTCATTGCCAGATTCTTTTATAAGATCTGCACTCTTTTGCACGCTTTGGAAATCACCAATCTCAAAAAGAAAAATTCCAACCTCATCCAAAGCAAGATCTTCCTTGATAAGCTCAATCATACGACCATAAAAATCGTCTTTGAGATGTCTTAAATCAAATCTTTTCATCCTGTTTCCTTATCTGTCAACTTCGCCAAAAACGATATTGGTACTTCCAATAATCGTAACAACATCTGCTAAATAAGTATCGACTAAAAGCTCTTGCAATACTCCTGTGTGGAAAAAACTAGGTGCTCTACATTTAAGTCGGTACGCATATGGCTCCCCCTCACTCTTGATATAGAAACCAAGTTCTCCTTTTGGTGACTCTGTTGGCATATACACCTCACCTTTTGGTGGTCTCATCCCTTGTGTTACAAGGACAAAATGTTGCATCAAAGCATAGTTTTGTGTCATGATATCTTCTTTTGGAGCAGAGATATACTTAGGAGCATGTGCCATTAGCTGTGTAGATGTCTCTTTGTACATTGGGATAAGCTGATGCAATATACGAACTGATTGCTTCATCTCTTCCATATAAAGGCGGTATCTACCATAACTATCACATCTATCACTTACAGGAATTTCAAAAGAGAGCTCATCATATAACTCATATGGCTCCTCTTTGCGGATATCATACGCAATCCCTGAACCTCTAAGCATAGGACCTGTACAGCCCCACGAAAGAGCATCTTCAGGAGATAGGACACCTACATCTTCTAGACGCATTTTCCAAATACGGTTTTGTGTTAATAAATCTTCATAAAGTTTAATATTTTCAGGCATTTTATCTAAAAATGCTTCTAATTGCTCAAGCCAACCATTTGGCAAATCAAGAGGTACACCCCCTATCCTTACAGCTGAATGGGTAAGCCTAGCACCGCAATAATCCTCCATCAAGTCCATCGCAAATTCTCGTTCTCTAAAAGTATACAAAAATATTGACATAGCGCCAACATCAAGAGCATGAGTTGCAAGAAAAAAGAGGTGCGATATGATACGATTAAGCTCCAAAAGCATTGTTCGTATCACTTGAGCTCGCCTTGGCACTTCAAGCCCTATGAGTTTTTCAACAGCTGCTGCATAGGCATAATTATTTGAGGTCGATGCTATATAATCAAGCCTATCTGTGGTTGGCAAAAATTCGTTATAAGTCATATTTTCTGCCATCTTTTCGATCCCACGGTGGAGATAACCTATATCAGGATATGCTTTGACTACCTTCTCCCCATCAAGCTCAAGCACCAAACGGAGCTGTCCATGTGCAGATGGATGTTGGGGACCAAAATTGATAACCATCGTTTTGTCATCTCTCTCAAAATTTATATTTTCAAAAAATGGCGTTAGTTTCGTAGTAACTTGCATCATCATCCCCTATCGTCTTTTGTCTAACTGTTTAGACTCTTTTTGATAATTTGTCATAAAAGTTTTACTATATTCTATCTCTTTTGGAGTCTCGCCTTCGGAGATATCTGCGCCAAAAGGCACCTCATATCCAACGCGTGAAAATCTCTGTGTATCGTAGCGATCTATCTTAGCAGGATCTCTGTTTTCAGGACCAATGACATCTCTATATTCTTTGCCAAAAATCTTATCGACCTCGTACCATGAAGCAGCCTCATCTCCTTGGAGTGGATAAGTTTTCAAAAGTGGATGACCACTCCAATCATCTGGCATCAAGATTCTCTTCAAATATGGGTGATTGTTTGCTACTATGCCAAACATATCAAACATCTCACGCTCTGCAAAATTTGCCATTTTAAATAGCGGAGTGATACTCTCTATGGCTTCTTCAGGTTTGAGTGCACAGACGACTCTTACCCTTTTTGCTAGATCGAGATTGTGCATCTGATAAAAAACTTCAAATTCACCTTTTTTTGCTAGATAATCAACTGCACTCAATTCTGAACACATTTTATATCCACATGTATCGCGCAAAGTCTTTAGAACTTCTATATTGTCTTGACTCTTGATATGTAAGACCAAATGATCAAGCTCAATGTAGCTTTCTTTGATATATTTTGTGAGTGTTTTTACAACACTTTGAAAATGTGAATCTTCAGAGACATCCAACCTTGGCACTCTAGGTGCAACCCAAAAACGGTCTGTATAATAAGCTTTTGCTTGAACGTTATCTTTTGGGGTATACTTTCTCATTAGACAAACCTTTGCTTAGTATTTTTCTTCATATTTGCAGATTCACGACGAATCTTTTTTTGGAGCATCATTAGCGCATACTGTAGCGTCTCAGGGCGAGGAGCACACCCAGGCAAATAGATATCAACTGGAACAATACGATCAACCCCTTGTACAGTTGCATAGGTATTGAACATCCCTCCAGTATTTGCACAGCTACCCATAGATATAACCCACTTAGGTTCTGCCATTTGATCATAAAGTCTTCTAGTAAATTCGGCATGCTTTTTAGAGAGAGTGCCTGCTAATATCATCACATCAGCTTGTCTAGGTGATGCTCTAAAAATAGTCCCAAAACGGTCAAAGTCAAAACGGCTCGCACCTGATGCCATCATCTCAATCGCACAGCATGCAAGTCCATATGTCAAGGGCCACAAAGAGTTTGAACGCCCCCAATTGACCAACTTATCTACAGATGTAAGTGCGATTGGCAACCCTGCTGTTGAAGTATAATTTACTTGATGTTTCGCCATTCAAGAGCTCCTTTTTTCCATTCATAAACAAATCCGATTGCAAGTAGTAACAAGAAGAAGAACATTGCCACAAATGCAAACCACCCCAAACCAATCTCATGAAACAATCTAAAATTAACTGCCCATGGGAACATAAAAATAATCTCAACATCAAACAAGATAAACAATAAAGCCAACATATAAAACTGTGTTGAGATGGTGTTTGGTTGTTTAGTCACCTCTGGTCCACACTCATATATGGTTGATTTAAGCTTTTCGGTATCAAGTCTTGCTAGTTTTCGACTCAAAAAGCGAGCTAAAAAAAGTGTCGTTGGAAAAGCAATAAATGTAATAACAGTAAATACAAAGACCCCAAAATATGGATGATCTGTGACAATATGTGTTAATTCGCCTGTCATAATAACCCCTTTTAGTTTATGAGAATCTCATGCTGTGAAATATAGTATCAAAAAGATAATTAAACTATCTGAAAATGCAAGAGAAAGTACCCACTATAACTATGGTGTAACAATGTGAAACAAGCTTTTTTGGATATAAAAGATGAACTTATAACAAAGATTACTATACAGAGGCAAAATCTATATTTTCTTACTTTTTAAAACTCTGTTGTGATACAATGTTTTCAATCTTTATTGTTAAAAAATTTTCAAAGGAGTCTAATGTACCCAATTACACCTACAAAACAAGGCGAAAAAGTATCTTTCAAAAATCCAAATCCAGCTTTTTATGAAGCTTTGGGAGAAGATGGCATAAGAGCATTGATGTACGATTTTTACGATATCATTTACGAAAGTGACATCGCCCATTTTTTCCCACAAGACCCAGAAGAATTTGCAAAAACAAAAGAGAAAAATACACGCTTTTTTATACAATTATGTGGTGGCCCAAAGGCTTACGAAGAAGAGGCAAAGGGAGTTGAGCTAAATGAATACATGTTGAGGCTACATGATGATTTTTCAATCTATGAAAAATCAAGGCTTGAGTGGTTAGGGGCGATGCGTGAAGCACTTGAAAAAGTAGATATTGCTCAAGAGCTAAAAGACGATTTTTGGAATTATGTAGAGGCATTTTCTAAACTGACGGTAAACACTACCGTAGATGGAAACAAATACTACACAAGTTTATAATGCTCAAACCACCACGAAAAAGCGTACAAAAGCCCGGGGGTTTTTATCGTATCCTCATCTTGCATAAGCTCTTTTGTTTGTGACAATGAAAGGTAGATAACCTCTATAGACTCGTCACCAATCCCCCCACCACTTGACACCTTCATAGACTCATCTATCTGGGCATAGAAGAGTGTTTGTTTGCTCCCTGCAAATCCAACTGATGTATAAAATGATGTTATTTTTTCAATCCGATCAACCCTATAGCCACACTCCTCTTCTATCTCCTCTATAGCGATATCTTCAAGGCTAAGTTGCTTATCAACTATCCCTGCACAAAGCTCTATACTCATCCCTGTTGAATGACCATTGGCATATGTTGCTGGACGAAACTGTTTAACTACTACAAATGACTCTTTTTGAGTATGGTACAAAAGTATCGCTACACTATCGTGAGCCTTTACAATCTCCCAGCTCTTTAAAATCCCGTCTTGCTCATAATGAACCAAAGCGGGGAAAACATATCGTGGTTTTTCAAGTGGCAATAGCTCAAATTTTGTTATCAAGCTTCTTCCTTGGATTGGTCTTTTTGCAAAAAATCTTCCCAAATATACACTGGTCTATTTTGTTCCAATGCTTCGAGTAATTTTTCTTTATTTTTGGTCGCATTTTTTATAGGCACTTTTTTATAAAGTGTCTTTTGGACATCTTCGTACCTTGTGATCTTCTTGAGCACTGAAGGAGCAGAAGCGTTTCTTGATATCATCGACATTGGGTTTATGGGTCTTTTATTTCGGTAGAGTCCTAAGTGAAGATGTGGTCCTGTGCTAGTTCCTGTATTGCCCACATACCCTATAACTTCCCCTTGTCTGACTCTAGCACCTTGACGAACTCTAATGCTACTTTGGTGAGCATAGAGAGATTCGTATCCATTGCCATGATTGATTTTGACCGTTTTTCCATATCCTCTCATGCTTCCTACAAAACTTACCGTACCATTACCTATCGCCATGATTGGAGTTCCCCTTTTTGCCCCAAAATCAACCCCATGATGAGGCCTATATCGCTTCAACACTGGATGCCAACGACGCAAAGAAAAAGGTGATGTAATCCGTGCATTGCGCAAAGGGAGGGTAAAATTCCTACTAGCTACTGGGACTAATTTAGTTCTAGTCACTTTCTCTTTGACTGTTACTGTATATGGCTCATTTTTGTATGTATCGGTGTACCCTTGCTGATCCTCTTGGTCTATATATATAAAATGCTCTTTTTTTTGACTTTTAATGCGAATAGACTTAATTTCAGGCATCCCATAGATAAAGCCCATGCGAGTTTTTTGCGTATATAGGAGCGCAACTTCATCCCCTACTTTAAACCTTTTACTATCATAAGCATTTTTTATGCTTCTAGCCACCCTTGCTGCTAATTTTTTGTGGTGGATTTGGCGGACTATATCGTTATAGAGATTCTCCTCTATCGTTACAGCTGCAAAGTACTCTTTTTCTTGGTAATCAATAGGGATAATATCAAAAGAAAAACCCTCTTTGGTTTTATAAAGATGGATTTGCATTTCGGTGTTTATCGGAATTAAAACCTGCAATAACCCTTTTTTCTCATCATATAGTTCATAAAATACACTATCACTTTGAATTTCAGATAGAAATTGGGCATCATCTTTGTCAATCATATCTAAAATACCCAAAGGGATTTTTTGATCCACAAGATACTCCGAAAAGCTTTGATTAGGCTGCCATCTTTTTTGAGACACTTGCGCACCAAATGCAAAAAGAGTAGTAAATGTGCTTACAAAAACAACTCGTAAAATAGAACTTTTGAAATCATTTGAAAAAAACATACACGAAGTATAACTAAACTTGACTAAAACAAAATACCCCTCAATGGAGTTTTAATCTTTTGGCAGTATAATCTTGTAGACTTTTTTATCAATAAGGATTTCAAAATGCGTTTTTTAACTATAATGTTTTTTTTCTGTGCTTTTGCGTGGGCTGACTTTTTCCCTCAAACAGTTGAGAGGACAGTAACAAGCGTCTCAAAAGATGGCATCACACTCTGTGCTCCGTTTCCTGTCAATGGCATGAGTGGGGCTGTGCTTCACACTTATGCCCAAGGCATAAAAGCAATTACAGCAACAGTAGTACAAACTTCAGAGGGGATCAAAACTATCCCCTATGAGAGCATTATCCACAACAACCTCCCAGCAGTTAAAACAAGTATTCAAGTTGGGGATAAGGTGATTGGTGGCTATCTATATGATACTGTTTTGCTTTTGGCTCCAGATGCTGCAACTTATGAGAGGATAACACTCTCAACACAAAAAAAATGGGTACATCCTGATTTGTACGCTGCATTTCTTTCAAGAAACAAAGATGGGCAAGTGACCAAAAAAAATCTCGCAGCTTTCTCTCAGGAGTACCAAGTGGGCCTTGTGTATATGGTGAAAAAAAATAGTGCCGTACTCTACGATCCAAAAAGCCAAAAAATTGTAGCACAAAAAGGGTTTGCAAGTACACCAATGGAAGCACAAGTGCCATTTTTTACCCGATTGAGCAAGATTAGAAGTGGCTGGTTCTCACGAGAGACAAAGGGGGATTATTATGAGCTTATGGAGCAGTTTCAGTGATAAAAACAGAAGATATCAAAGCACTTGAGTCTATAGTCGGTGTAGAAAATCTCTATACTGACAAAGCCCATCGTATCGCCTATAGCTACGATGCCACAAGGACACGGTATGAGCCTGATATCGTTTTATTTCCGAAAGACGAATCTGACATACAATCAATTTTACGGTATTGCAACACCCACTCTATCCCTGTAGTTCCACGGGGTGCTGGCAGTGGATTTACAGGGGGTGCTTTGCCTTCCAATGGTGGGGTTATTCTTGCTCTTGAAAAACATATGAATAAGATACTTGAAATTGATATGGAAAATCTTGTCGCAGTTGTCCAGCCAGGGGTGATAAACAAACATTTGCAAAGGGCAGTTGAGGCTGTTGGACTATTTTACCCGCCAGATCCAGCTAGTGAAGAGTACTCCACTCTTGGTGGTAATGTTAGTGAAAACGCTGGAGGAATGCGCGCAGCAAAATATGGAATCACAAAAGACTATGTGATGGCATTGAGAGCTGTACTTCCAAATGGGGAGGTGATTCGTGCTGGCAAAAGAACCATCAAAGATGTCGCAGGGTACAACACTGCGGGGATACTTATAGGAAGCGAAGGGACCTTAGCAGTTTTGAGTGAAATTACCCTCAAGCTTATACCAAAGCCAAAATTTACAAAAGCCTATATGGGAGTTTTTCCAACCGTCAAAGATGCGATGAATGCAGTCTTTAAATCTCTTGCTTCTGGGGCAAATCCTGTGGCTATGGAATTTCTAGACACTCTAGTTGTCCAAGCACTCAAAGAGAAATTAGGGGTACAATTACCCCAAGAAGCAGGTGCATTGCTAATCGGTGATGTTGATGGAAATGTCTCTCAAGAGGTTGAGTTTCAGCTTGATATCCTCAAAGAGTCTTTTGAAAACAATGGTGCAACCGCATTTGAGGTAGCACACGATGCAAAAGAGAGAGAGAAACTTTGGTATGCTAGAAGAAACGCATCTCCATCGATTACAATCTATGGCTCTAAAAAACTCAACGAAGATATATCGGTTCCTCGAAGCAAATTACCAGAAGCACTTGAAGCTATCTATGCAATTGGAGAAAAATATGGCTTCAAAGTACCTTGTTTTGGGCATGCGGGTGATGGTAATATACATGTCAACGTTATGGTTGACGGAAGCAATCAAGAGCAACTAAAAGCTGGTCATGAAGCAATCGAAGAGATTTTTAAAGCAGTTGTTGATATGGGTGGTACGCTCAGCGGAGAACATGGGATTGGATTAAGCAAAGCCCCTTTTATGGATATCGCATTTAACCAATCAGAAATAGCCCTTTTTAGGGAAATTAAAAAAGCATTCGATCCAAACAATATCCTCAATCCAGGCAAAATGGGGCTTCCTCTACTAGAGGAGTAAAAGTGCCCCCGTGGATAACAAAAAGGTTTTATCAAATATCTTCAAAAACTACTACCTCTTTTTGAGAGATTTTTTTGATAAACTTTTTGATGACAAAGTCTCTTACTACGCCTCATCTTTAAGTTGGAATACCCTCTTTGCACTCATCCCTTTACTTAGTGTTTTTTTAGGTGTTGTTGTACTTTTACCACAATTTGCATCACTCTATGAGACGCTTCAAGAGGTCATGCTCAAGTCCCTTTTACCTGAAACTTCAGCAGGAATTATAGAGTATATCAACAAATTTCTGCAAAATACCTCAAAGCTTGGTTGGCTAGGGCTTATTTATGTTTTTTTGGGTGTTTTTTTGTTTTTTAAAAGCTATGATTATATCATCAATGATGTATTTGAGACAACAAAACGGGGGCTATTTGCTGGATTGAGGTTTTATATAGCGACCCTTTTTGTTATCCCTTTTTTGGTTTGGTTTTTTGGATTTTTTCTAAAAACTGGTGGGGTTTTAGGATACACTATAGGGCTTGTTGGGGTATGGCTCCCTTTTTATCTAGCGTACCAATTCTCACCAACTACAAACACCTCTTGGATTGCTGCTAGCACTAGCTCTTTTATCACTGCTTTGGTATGGTATCTCTCAAAAAATATCTTTGTCTATTATGTCTTAAGCAATCAAACATATACTAC
>DSAK01000048.1 GCA_011372825.1 Campylobacterota bacterium
GGATAGATATATGGATATGATAAAAGTTTTTGGTGCTAGAGAAAATAATCTCAAAAGTATCTCTTTGGAAATCCCCAAAAATAAATTAGTGGTTATGACAGGATTGAGTGGTAGTGGAAAATCTACTTTGGCATTCTCAACACTTTATGCCGAAGGGCAGAGAAGGTATATAGAGTCTCTTTCTAGTTATGCTAGACAATTTTTAGGAAAAGTTGGCAAACCAGATGTTGATAAGATAGAGGGACTTACTCCAG
The DNA here is from genome assembly GCA_011372825.1 of Campylobacterota bacterium. GTDB lineage: Bacteria > Campylobacterota > Campylobacteria > Campylobacterales > Sulfurovaceae > BN30871. The sequence goes on from DSAK01000048.1 coordinate 255, forward strand.
CTATCGCAATTGATCAAAAAACTACATCTAAAAATCCCCGTTCAACCGTTGGAACAATTACTGAGATTTATGATTATTTGCGCCTATTGTATGCACGAATTGGAGTGCAACATTGCCACTCTTGCGGCAAGCCCATATCCTCTATGGGAGCAAGCGATATCATCAATGAGGTACTCAAGCTCCCCGTTGGCTCCAAATTGGTCATTTTAGCCCCTTTGGTCAAAGAGAAAAAGGGCTCATTTGCAGAAATGTTGGAGTCATTGCGCCATAAAGGCTACATTAGAGCGATGATAGATGGGGTAATGGTGAGGCTAGATGAAGAGATAGAGTTATCAAAGACCAAAAAACATACCATAAAAGTAGTAATTGATAGGGTAGTCATAGACGAGCAAAGCAAAGAGAGAATCGCAGCAGACATAGAAAAAGCACTTCAAGAGAGCTATGGAGAGGTTGAGCTTGAGATTCTCAATCACCAAGAACTTGGGCTAGAGAGTCCATATATTCACTATTCTGAGCATTTGGCTTGTTTTGACTGTAAGATTAGCTTTGATCCGCTTGAGCCGGTTAGTTTCTCTTTTAACTCCCCAAAAGGTGCGTGTAGCGCTTGTGATGGATTAGGCATTCGCTATGTATTGGATCTAAAAAAGATTATAGATGAAGGGCTTAGTATCGACAAAGGGGCGATCAGGATTATCTATGGATTTAATAAAGGATATTATGCAAAATTTTTACAAGCCTTTTGCCAATTGCATGATATCCCTACAAATGTACCTTATGAGTCACTTCTAGAGCATCAAAAAAAAGCGATACTCTATGGAGCAGGGGATGAAGTCAAATTTACATGGAAACGACACCCTCTAAAAAAAGAGTGGCCTGGTATCGTAAAAATCGCCTATGATATGTTCAAAGATGAGCGAGATTTAGGTGAATATATGACAGAAAAGATATGTGATAAGTGTAGTGGCAATCGTCTCTCACCACAGAGTTTAGCAGTTAAAATTGGAGATAAAAACATAGCCCAGATAGTTAATCTCCCTATAGAGGAGGCGTTTGCTTATTTTGAAGATAATTCCAATTTTGATTATCTCAACAATCAGCAGCACCAAATATCTCTCCCTATTCTAAGTGAAATTCGAGAAAGATTGTTTTTTCTCTATGATGTTGGGTTAGGATATCTCTCTTTGGGTCGCGATGCAAGGTCTATCTCAGGTGGCGAAGCACAAAGAATCCGAATAGCCTCACAAATAGGCTCAGGTCTAACAGGGGTGATGTATGTGCTTGATGAGCCAAGCATAGGGCTACATGAAAGAGACACAATGAAACTTATCCGTACACTAAAATCTCTTCAATCCAAGGGAAATAGTGTGATTGTCGTTGAACATGACAAAGAGACTATCTTTGCAGCTGACTATGTCATAGATATTGGTCCTGGTGCAGGAGATTATGGTGGTGAGGTTGTATTTGCAGGGAGTATAGAGGAGTTAAAAAAAGCCAAAACACTCACAGCAGATTATCTATTTGGCAAAAAAGATATCTCATACCAGCGAAATCGGACCCAAAATGATTGGATAGAGATAAACAATATCAATATAAACAATATCAATTCACTAAGTGCAAAAATACCTTTGCGAAATTTTGTCTGCATAACAGGAGTAAGTGGGAGTGGAAAAAGTTCACTCATATTGCAGACTCTTTTGCCAGTCGCCCTTGAAATCCTCAATCGTGCTACAAAAATTACAAAAGTTGATGGTGTAGAAGTTGTAGGACTAGAACAGCTTGATAAGGTAATATATCTTGATCAAAGTCCAATTGGTAGAACTCCACGGAGCAATACAGCAACCTATACAGGCATCATGGATGAAGTAAGAAAGCTTTTTGCGGAGACAAAAGAGGCAAAAATCAGAGGCTATAAGGTGGGTAGATTCTCTTTTAATGTCAAAGGTGGTAGATGCGAAAAGTGTCAAGGCGATGGAGAAATCAAGATAGAGATGCACTTTTTGCCCGATGTGATGGTGGTGTGTGATAGCTGTAAGGGCAAGAGGTATAATCAACAAACGCTAGAGGTTTTATACAAGGGCAAAAGTATAGCAGATGTTTTGGCTATGAGTGTTACAGAAGCATTGCAATTTTTCAAATCTGTTCCTGCGATCGCTAGCAAACTCAAAACACTCGATGCTGTAGGTTTGGGATATATCACTTTGGGACAAAATGCAACTACACTAAGTGGTGGAGAGGCACAAAGAATCAAGCTAAGCAAAGAACTTAGCAGAAAGGATACAGGCAATACGCTCTATGTCTTAGATGAACCAACCACAGGGCTTCATTTTGCAGATGTCGATAAACTAACAGGAGTTTTACACCATCTAGTAGAACTTGGCAATAGTGTTGTGGTAATAGAACATAATCTTGATATGATAAAAAATGCCGATTACATTATCGACATGGGACCAGAAGGTGGAAGTAAAGGAGGTAAGATAATCGCTACTGGAGCCCCACTTGAGATCGCTAAAAATTATAAAAAAAGTGGAAGTTATACAGGGGAGTATTTAGCAAAAGAAATTTTGAAAAAAGGTTAAAATTCAAAATCTCCCTCTTGACCTTTGTTCATGCTCTCATAAACCACCTTAACATAGTTACTTCTAGTCTCACAATCAAAAAGTAAATCGCAATCAAAACAACTCTTGAGATTTTTTGATTGTTGACACTCAAGAAGCATATTTGTTGCAATCTCAAGCTCCTCTTGCCATTTATCTTTGTTGGTTTGGTTGGACATCTTATCTTGCTCCATAGGCTTTCTTGAGACTTTTTATCTCATCGTTTGAGCCAAAAAAACACGGGCTTGTATCATGGATAAAAGTAGGACTTAACTCTAGAAGTCTCATACCTTTGTCATTTATAGCTGCCCCATTTGCCATCTCATATATGAGTGAAAAAGGTAAAACTTCAAAGAGTTGTCTTAATTTTCCATTTGGTTTGTCAGAGGTAGCTGGATAACTAAATAATCCACCCCCTTTTAGTAGGATTTGATGAAGATCAGGTACCATTCCACCACTATATCGAAGTCTATAACCCTCTTGAAAGAGTGTATCTATAAAACCTTTGTGTATTGGTGACCAATTTTGTTGCGTCCCCCCTGGAGCGTTAAGTTTCCCTCTGTTTTTGAGCGTGATTTCACCAATTTTTTCAAATCGATTTGCTTTGTACCTATAGAGGAGTGGTTTTTCACCTTTTTTGCAAACTACTAGCTCAATGCGTGGTCCATAAACTACATACGAAGATGCCACAAGACCATTGCCATCTAAAGTATCTTTGTAAATACCAAAGATAGAGCCAACTGATAGATTAACATCAACAAGACTTGAGCCATCAAGGGGGTCGTAGCAAACTATATATTCTCCACCATCATTAAGGGTGAGGATATCTTCTTTTTCTTCACTTACTATAGACTTGACACTAGATATCTTGCTAAGTGCCTCTTGGATGATGATATCACTTTGGACATCTAACTTGAGCTGACTCTCTCCTGAGCTATTTTCGCTGTCGTTATAGCCTAAATCGGCTGTTTTGATGGCGTTATCTATCTTGATGGCTATTTCTTCTATCGCTCTAAAGATATCTTCCATTAAATCTCCTTACTATTTTTGAGTATCCACTCTATAACTTCATGTGGATTATTTAGATTGAGTTGTGGTAGGTTTGGTGGTATATCACTTTCGTTTATACTCTCACTAACCGCAACAATATCACAAAAGGTGATATAACTAACATCAATATCTCCTCTAGGCCACAATATACGAGGAAGTAGCAAGGTTTTTAGCCCATCAACTAGAAGTATATCGATATCTCCAAACATCGCTATAATTTCATCTAAAGTTCTTATCCGATGGGAGAAAAATGTTGTCTAGTTGGAGACACGACTGCAACTTCGGCCCCTGTTTTGCTAAATTTATCACTATCCTTACCCTCGGTATCAAATATAGCCTTATCTTTTGGGTCATTTTTTATAATAACAACTCTATAGGTTTAAATGAGAAGTTTGGCTACTTTTTCTATAAGTGTTGTTTTTCCGCTATTTGAAAGACCTGCAAAAGCGACAGATAGAGGCATAAATAGTTCCTTTAATTGGTTTGTAATTATACATCAAGATTTATTGAAACTATGTTAAAATGATTCAAAAGCTAAGGGTGGAGATGAAGGTTTTATACACAATTTTAGGGATTTTTATCTTTTTTGGAGGATGCACGACAAAAGAACAAACTGCACTTTTAAAAACGATGGAGTCCAAAGTGCCACTTTTTGAGGCAATAGGTCAAACACAGCATATAACTGTCAGCGAAGATGAGAAAGTTATAGGGTTTATCACAGCCACATATCTGCATAAAAAAAGTTTGATTTTAGAAGCTAAGCCTGAGCAATTTATCATTGGAATCTATACCTCTAATGATCTAGAGAGTTGGGAGCTTTTGTTAGACAAAAAAAAGCCAACTTCTATAGTACAACTTGAAAGCAATGATAAGAAGCTAGCTCTATTGCCGCTTCACAATGAATGGAGCGATTATTATCTAGTTACATTTCCAAATATTTCAAAGAAGCAACTTACACTTCAATATGTCAGTCGAAACTTAGGAAAGCACTCTTTGAAATTTTCCAAAGTTGCAAATTATGTCAACACAAAAAAAGGACTCTAGCGTCGGAATCTATCTGTTTGTGCTGGGTATGTTAATTGTTTTAAGAGAGGAAGTAATCTAGTCGGTTTTCCTAGCTTATTGCGATAGATAACATAATTTACAAGTACCTTTTTGCCATACTCTCTTGCTTCTACATTGTTTAACTTTTCGATGCTCAAATAAGGCTCATAGGGACCTTGCCTGAAATAGTCTTTTCGCTCGATAAGTCTTCTAGTAAAACCTATCCCTCCATTGTATGCATAAGCGACAAAGAGTGGGTGATAGAGATAACTTGTAAGATAGTCAAGATGAAAATCGGCGTATTCAATCGCTTTGTATGGGTCAAACATCATATCTAAATCGATATTATCACCCTTCTTTTTTGAGATATCTTTAACTAAAAAAGGCATGATTTGCATCATACCAAGTGCAAATGAGCGAGAGACCGATGCGGGTACAAATCTACTCTCTTGTCTGGCAATTGCATAGATAAGAGCTTGACGATCGATAGTTTTGTATCTGAGGACATCTTGGTAAGGGATAGGAAAATAGTGTTCACGATACTTTGAGGCATAAGCTTTTATATAAGTATATGGCCCTTGGGTATACTCTGATTCGTACTCTTTTGCAAGTTTCTCAAGATTTGTCTTAGGCGAGAACAGTCTCCTCTTTAGATGTGCCCAGTCAATTGGATTTTTGATATTAAAGTGCGATACGGTTCTTTTTGGAAATTTTTGTGTGATAGTTTGTGGGTATTTACCTCCAACCAAATCTTGCGCCACAAGAGTATAAAGATTTGGATCATTGCTTTTTAAGAGCTGCTTCAAGTACATTTTGTCGTGGGTTAAAAGATAGAGCCAAAATGCAGATTGGTCTTTGACGAGTTGGCTTGATGCAAGCTTATTTGCCCAGCCAAAATGGTGTAATGCGTGTTGTAAGTCACCTCTATCAACAGCATTTATACCTGTTTTGAAGTATCTTTTTGCTTTATTGTCATTTTGAGATGGTGGGGGCGGTGCAGGTACTCCACCTCTGCTGTGCAATCTTGGCATTTGTCCTGTTTTTGCACGGTATGCATTTGTGAGGGTTTTGTTGATATTTGAAGCTTGTCTTATAACCTCCATAGCCTCTTTAGGTGTTGTTGAAGGTTGCGATATAAATCTCCAGATATAATAATCCTTTTCAGGGCCTTTTGGCATTTGCGAAATTTGTCTAAAAGTAATTGCATGCAACAGTGATCCTAGAACCAGAAGGGTAAATAAAAATCTAAAAACCATATTTATCCTATCAAGGCACGAATGATATGCAATACAACAATTAAAACGACAGGGGAGAAATCGATATTGCCAGAGACAACAAAAGGGAGTTTAGAGCGTATCCACTCAAGTGGCGGTTCGACAATTTTATTTGCACTTTCAAGAAGCGGATGACTAAGTGTAGGTTTAAACAGCTTGATAATGGTTACGATTATTATAAGCCAAATATAGAGCGTGATTATAAGTTGCAATAAGCCAATTAGTGAATTCATGATATAACCTCTAGTAGATAAGATTTGAGATAAGGGTAGATATCACTCAGTTCTGGACCATGTTCTGCTCCAGTTAGCAATATCCTTAGTGGTTTAAATAGCTCTTTGCCTTTAAGTTTGGTGGCATTCGCAATATAGCTTTTAAAATCATCAAAAGTTTCGAAAAATGGAGCATCAGCTATGGTTTGAGCCAATATTTTCATTGATTCACCCCATTGCCCACTAAAATCTTTTGGTGAAAAGATCGCTTTGATTTTGGGCTCTAACTCGCTTAGGGTGCTAGCCTCTTCAAGGTAGAGTTTGCATAGTTTTCCTAGTTGTGCATCGCTAAAACCAAAAAGCGTTGAAAATTTCTTATCATCCATTCTTTTGAAATGTTCACGGTTGATAAAACGCAATTTATCCATATCAAATCTAGCTGGACTTTTTGAGATGTTGTTTAGATCGAACCACTCAATAGCCTCAGGAAGGGTAAAGATCTCAGATGGCGTTTTGTTGCCAAGCAAAAGGAGATAGTTGATGATTGCATCAGGCAAAAATCCTTGCTCTAGTAGCCATTTAACGCTACTAGCATCATCTCTTTTTGACATTTTTTTATTTTCATTATTAAGAATAATTGGCAAATGGGCGTATCTGACCTCTTGTTCATAGCCTAGAAGGTTTTTAATGTGGATTTGTTTTGGGGTGTTGCTGATATGGTCTTCGCCACGGATAACTATCTCAATGTTGGTGAGCATATCATCGCAAGCACAAGCAAAATTATATGTTGGTGTTCCATTAGCTCTTAGAATCACAAAACTATCAACTTCATTTGGTGCAAAAGAGAGTCTTCCTTTGATTAAATCCTCAAACTCTATGGACTCCTTTGGTTTATGAATCCTTATGACAAATGGGATGTTTGAGTTTCTGATATCGGCTATCTCTTGAGGAGTCTTTTTGCTACATTTGCCACTATATCTATATGCTTTTGCATCATCTTTTGCTTTTTGTCTATCTGCTTCTAACTCATCAGGGGTACATGTGCACAAAAAAGCTTTTTCTTCTTGCACTAATTTGATAGCCAAATTTTGGTGCATATGGAGATTTTTGCTTTGATAAAAAAGCTGATTGTAAGGAAGAGAGAATTTTTCTAAAATTTGTAAGATTTCACCATCTTTACCCTCAATATTGCGTTCTTTGTCTGTATCTTCAATGCGGACACCAAAATGAGATTTTTTTTGCATCGCAATAATATAATTGATGATAGCAACTCGCAAATTACCAATATGCATATCACCAGTGGGTGAGGGGGCGAATCTAAGCATCATTTCTCCATCAAATGGTTTAATTAATGAAATTATAGGGTATTTTTCTAAAAGTTAGGAAGAAAAAAGTGAAAGCTCATGTTTTAGTTTTTCTTGATTGAGTTTTTTTGTGAGAGTTTGCGACAAGCTATCAAAACGCTCTTTATTTAGATTGAGTTTAGACATAATGGTTTGGTTATCTTCGCCTTGACTTAAACTCTGAAGACATTTGAACTCTTTTTTTGTGAGTCTTCTTTTTAGGATTTCAAGCAAATCCTTGTCAGGTTTAAGTTCACATCGTAAAATTTTTATATGTTTGGCGATCTCTTGTTGAAGTGACGTCATGTGGTATATCCTCTTATCTTATTAAAAAATATTGTGCCAATAAATAGCCACAAGCTGAAAGCATGATAGTTCCAAAAAGATTTAGAATCATACTCAAAATAGCTTCAAAAATTTTACCTCCCTGAAGCAGAACAAAACTCTCGATAGCAAAAGTAGAGTAGGTAGTAAATGCCCCAAGGAGTCCAACCATCCAAAAGTTTTTATGTAGAGAAAATGATGGATTACAAGAGAAATAGGCAAATGCAATACCAGCAAAAAAACTACCCGTTAGATTGACAAATAGCGTACCAAAAGGTAACCAATTGTTTAGATGTGTAGAGCTAAAATGGTAAACCCAAAAACGCAAAACTGCGCCTATAGCTCCACCACTAGCGACTACGATTATGGTTGGTAAGTGCATCATCTATGATCTTTTGCATCTCTTTTTGTAAATCTTCATACCAGCTATTGGGTGCATCTTTAACATCAATTGGGGGGAGAAACTCTATGTGTATATCGCTTGATTGTGAGACTTTTTTATGCTCATCAAGCAATGTTTTGCTACCTGTTATCACTACAGGCTGGATACGAAAATCTAATTTTTCTGCTATGATTTTTGCACCTTGTTTAAAACTAAGAAGCTTTTGCCCCTTTGCACGCGTCCCTTCTGGAAAAATAGCTATAGGACGCTTAAGAGTTTGACGAGAGTATTGTGCCTCTTGAAGTAGTTTTAAAAGCCCCCTTTTATCCTCCCTTTTTACTCCGATCATATCTCCAATTTTTAGGAGATTGCCTAGATAAAACATCTCAAAAAGCTCTTGTTTTGCTACCCATCGCAGATGATTCTTCTGGAGAGCCTCCATCGCTATGATGTCGCAAACACTTTGATGGTTAAGCAAAAACATATCAACATTGCTGTCCATAGTCCCTTTTGAATGGATTTTGCCTCCTAATAGAAAAATAACAAGCCTATTAAGGCGATGGATGATAATCCCTTTTTGTTTTCTAAAAATTGCAATGAGTGGAATCATCATCAACCCTGCAACCACAGCAATAACAAGAAGACCCCAATAGAATCTAATTTTTGCAAAGATTTTCACGCTTTATCCATCCAATTGATTGATTGTTGTATTCTATTTTTATAAAATCGCCCCTCTCATCAAGAAGCATTGTTTCAAAATCCTCATTTATCCTTCCACTAATAGTGCTAGTTGGTGTCGGCAAGATATAAACAACACTCCCTTTTGATACACAGATTTTTTCATATGGTATATAAAATGTCACAAGTGTGACCAAAGAGATAATCCCCAGCAAGAAATAGAAAAAATCTTTTTTTATAAGAAAAAAACCTAAAAACAAAAGGGTCAATGCTATAAAAGTATATCGCTTGACCATCTCAAAACTGTCATCTTTTGGATTTAATCCAACTTGACCAGCTACTGATGCATCTTTGATGTGTAAAGGTATCTCATAAGCGATATAATTTTGTTGGATAGTGTTGTAATATGTGAAGTTTAAGCTAATAGCACTATCGCTAACTAATCCAAAATATTCTCCTTCAGCTTTCGCATGATTTCTTTTAATCTCTTCGATTCCATCTTCGCTAGTGATACTTAGGTGCATATCTTCTAGATTCGACTCTAGCGCTTCAAGAGAGATCGTAACAAGATATCTAGTGTCATCATACTGTGAGACTTGATAGGTTTTTATCTTCATGTCTGTTGCCAAAACACCACAGAAGTCATCTCTTTTTTGCAAACTTGTTATGGGGATATTTGAAGCCTCTATAAAAAATTCCTCTCCACCACTTCTGATGCTTACTTGAGGTATTGTTACACTTGTAGGGTGGAGTACTTTGAAATAAAAAGTGTAAAAATAGTCATTGCCACTTTTTGCAACAACTGGTTTTTGACTAAGGAATTCAAGAGTTGAAGTTGTATCAAAACTAAAAGAGGGTAGAGTCTCATTGGTTGTTTGGTTTGAGCTTGTGATTGTTACAGAAAATAGTTGATTTGGATGAAGTTTTTTTGGTAAATAGCTATAGTAAAAATGGGCATGAGAGATTGTTGTGCTTAGTGCAATAAAAGCTATTATCGCTAAAAAACGATACATTATATGTTTCATCAAGAGGTGAATCCTTGCAACATTTTCACTCCGTCATCTGAACCAAGCAAAGACTCTATAGCTCTCTCAGGATGTGGCATAAGTCCAAAGATGTTTTTTGTTTTATTGCAAATCCCTGCTATAGCTTCTACTGAGCCATTAATGGAATCTACTTTTCCCTCTTTATCAACATATCTCAACAAAATCTGCCCATTAGCCTCTAATTTTTCAAGCCCCTTGTCGTCGATGTAGTAGTTGCCATCAGCATGTGCTATAGGTATGTGGAGTATCTCGCCTATACTGCACTTATTAAGAAATGTATTGTTATTATTTTCTACCCTTAAGTATTGGTATTTTGATTTGAAGTGCAAATTTATATTGCGTTTTAAGGCTCCTGGAAGCAAGCCAGCTTCAGTAAGTATCTGAAAACCATTACAGATCCCTAGCACTTTGCCGCCACTGTTTGCATACCTTGTGACATCTTTCATGATATTTGCAAAACGGGCAATCGAACCAGAACGGAGATAGTCACCATACGAAAATCCACCTGGAACAACCACGAGGTCAATATCTTGCGGCAGTTTCTCTTCACCATGCCAAACTATGATGCTATCACACCCTAGCTTGTCAAACGCATATTTTGTATCAAATTCGCAGTTGGTACCTGGAAAACGAAGTATAGCTACTCTCATTGAACAATCTCTATATTGTAATCTTCTATAACAGTATTTGCCAGTAGAGTTTGACTCATTTTTTCTACCTCCGCTTTGGCTTCAGTGGCATTTGAGGCATCTAGCTCCAAAACTATTTGTTTGCCTATTCGCACATCTTTTACCCCTGTAAATCCCAGTGACTCAAGAGCATGAAGTGTTGCTTTTCCTTGCGGGTCAAGCACCCCTTGCTTGAGATATACATTTACTATAGCTTTCATCTGTTTGCTCCTAAAATTCTATTTAACACCTCTTCGTAGGCTACCTTTAATCCACCTAAACCTTGTCTGAATCTATCTTTGTCCATTTTTTCCCCCGTTGTGCTATCCCAAAGTCTAAAATTATCAGGACTTAGCTCATCTATAAGTATGATATTGCCATGGATATCTCTTCCAAATTCGAGCTTGAAATCAATTAGAGTAAGATTAAGTGATGCATAAAAATCTCTTAAGATAGTATTGATTTTTCTAGCCATATAACGGATATATTCAAGCTCTGAGCTATCTTTGACTAGTTCAAGTATGATGCAGTGTTGATCGTTTAGCTTTGGGTCACCTAGCTCATCATTTTTATAATCAAACTCCACTAGTGTAAATGGTAATATAGTACCATCAGCAATACCTAGATTTCTACTCAAGCTACCAGTGGCTATGTTTCGTACGA